>NZ_ALPT02000003.1 GCF_000292245.2 Alkalihalobacillus alcalophilus ATCC 27647 = CGMCC 1.3604
GGTTTTTGATGATGTCTGTACTTAGTTTGTGAAGGAAATCGTCACGTTGGTTCATTACTCTTTCGTGTAATCTAGCAACTCTACGTTTTTGTTTCTGATAGTTTTTGGCATCAAGAAGGTTCATACCATTGTTTTTAGCATTTAACGCACGTCTTGAAAGTTTTCGTTGCTCACGTTTTAGTCTCTTTTCCATTTTGCATGTGAACTTATTGTTGTCAATCTTACGACCATCCGAAAGAACCGCAAAATCCTTGATGCCTAAATCTATACCGATAGATGATTCCGTTTTCTTCAAGGGCTGTACGTCTGTTTTGACTACAATGGATACAAAGAACTTTCCGCTTGGATTTCGTCTGACTGTAGCGCTCAGAATACGTCCTTCAACCTCACGACTTTTGGCCAAGCGAACATACCCTAGTTTCGGCAATTTAATTTTGTTGTCTACTATGGCAATGTTATGGTTTGTTTCTTTCGTGGTGTAGGATTGTACCTGATTCTTTTTTGATTTGAAGCGAGGTGCTTTATTTTGTTTCTTGAAGAATCGAGTAAAGGAATCAGCAAGGTTTTTCAGGGAGGATTGAAGGGCAATGCTGTCCACTTCTTTTAGCCATATGAATTCCTTTTTTAGTTGCGTTAATTCAGCCGAACAAGCATTGTAAGTTAACCCTTTGCCTGTTTCTTGGTAGGTATCGTTCCATTGCCCTAAAAAGCGATTAAAGACAAAACGAGAACAGCCGATGGTTTTAGCAATGAAGATTTCCTGTTCTTTGGTTGGGTAGAGACGGAATTTGTATGCTTTGTTGATGAGCATTGTTTTCACCTCCGATAGGAACGTATGTTCTTATTATACCTTAACAAGAATCTCTTTGGCTACCGCCAACCGCCATTCATCTCCCCCTTATCGTTGGGCTTCTCCCTTCACACGATTGAAGAGGGAGTCTTCTGTCGGAAAATGATAAAACCCAATACCAATGGCAATTGATATTGTCCATGGAAAGCTTTCAAACCTGCCACCAACTTCAAAAATCGTAATAACCGCAATGATCCCAGCCCCAAGAATCACTCCAGATTTAATCGCACTCGGCACAATACGAACGACTTTGTTCGCAAGCCCTGTCATCGCTAAAAAGATCGATAAAATTCCAAGTGTTAACTGAAACGCGATGAGTGCATGAATCTTTTGATCCTCTGGGAATTGTGAAACATAAATCATAATTAACGGGATAGCAGGAGTAATCCACCCTGGAACGACCGGGTCACCTAATAAATGATGTGTTAAATATAATAAGCCGTTTAAAATCACGATCGCTAATGCTACTTCAAATGGCATTCCAAGCAGCTCCATTAACAACGGGATCGCCGCTAAGTCAACCGCACACATCATTAATCCTTGCACATAATCAGGCCATTCAAAACGATAATGAACAAATGGAATACGTAATTTAAATGGACCTAAAGGAACATACGGCGTCTCTTGACCATGTTGACGTAATTTCCATTTCATTGGACAGACCGTCCTTCATAGGCTTCTTGGTAAATGGCGTAAATGTCATTACGCGATAGTCGACGTGGATTATTTTTTAGTAATCGGTCAATAAGGCTAGCATCATCGGCCATGAGGGCTAAATCCTCTTCACTTATCTCGATAGTCTTTAAGCTGCTTGGGATATTGACTTGCTCACATAATCTAGTCATCGCTTCAATCGCTAAATCTGCTGCCGCATTTTCACTCATTCCATTCGTTTGCTCACCAAGAGCTTCAGCGATCTCCTTCATCCGATCAATACAAGCGATTTTGTTCCATTTCATCACAAATGGCAACAACAATGCATTACTCACGCCATGGGCCACATTGAATCGACCTCCTAACGGATAGGCTAGGGCATGAACGGCACCGACCCCTGCATTGCCAAAGGCCATTCCTGCCATCAAACTAGCCGTTGCCATTTGTTCTCTTGCCTTCATATCGTCTGGATTGGCGTATGCTTTTGGTAAACTTTTGGCAATCATTTTCATTGCACCAAGAGCAAGTGAGTCGGTTATTGGTGAGGCATGAACAGAGAGATAAGCCTCAATTGCATGGACGAGAGCATCAATTCCACTAGCAGCTGTTACACTTGCTGGCATTGTTCTTGTCATTTCAGGAGAAACAATGGCTACATCTGGTAGCAAATAATCACTGACAATCCCCTTTTTAACTTGAGCCTCTTTATCCGATAAAATCGATATATTTGTCACTTCCGATCCAGTTCCTGCTGTTGTCGGAATCGCTATTAGAGGTGCCCCCTTTTCCGGAACTAAGTTTGTCCCAACCAAATCCGTTAAAACACCAGTATAAGTTGCGTACGCCGATACGGCTTTGGCAGTGTCAATCGCACTCCCTCCGCCAATCGCAATGAAGCCATCATGCTTATTTTGATTAAACATTTGTTTACATTTTTCAATGACTGAAAAGGCCGGTTCAGGTTCTACCTCTAAAAATAAACCGTATGAGACTTCTCCTAATAAATCAATAACTTGTTGTAATAATCCCGTTTTTTCAATAATAGCATCCGTTACAATCAATGGATTTTTCATCTGCAGCCTTTCTACTTCTTCTCTCACATGAGAGGTCGCTCCTGCCCCTGTAATCAATTTGTAAGCGCTCTTAAAACTAGATACTGTCATCGTTTACTCATCCCCCTTATCATTTGTTTATTTACATTGCAAAAATCGTGCCAATTTAATAAATCGCTTACACAAAGGGATGGATAAATCAAATCGATTATTTTTGTAATCAAATTGATTTGATTACAAATCAAACTAATAATAATACGTCACTTGAAAATAGTTTTGAATATAGTCATCAGCCCCAAAACTTTTAGAGAATAAAAAAAACGATTGATACATATTAAAAATGTGCATTTATAGAAAGGTGGCACACAAAATGAATTTACTTAGGAGGATAACAATGGGTATTTTAAGTGGTAATCCCCAAGATGAGCCAATGCATTATGGGGAAGTTTTTAGTGCGTGGAATTATTTAATGGTAGCGAATAAAGATATTGCTGATTCACAAGTTTTATTAAGTCATGTAGGTGATGATGATTTAAAAAAGCTATTACATGAATCAATCGAAGCAGGAAAAGGAGAAGTCAAACAAGTAGCTGAATTACTTAAAGCGAACGGTATTGCTCAACCCCCTGCTGCACCAGAACCTCCTTCAGCGGAACTAAATGATATTCCTGTGGGAGCAAGATTCCCTGATGCGGATGTTGCAGCAACGGCCTCGATGGCATTAGCAACTGGTTTAGTGACTTGCAGTAAAATTATGGCCCAATCAATAAGAGAAGATATTGGGATGATGTTTGGGCAATTCCATATAGCAAAAGCAGCATTAAGTGCAAAATATTTAAAACTAACGAAAGAAAAAGGTTGGTTAATACCTCCTCCCTTACATCATAACAAAAGTATAGATGACTGATAGCTTAAAGCTGGGACAAAAGAGTTTTTACTAACGAGAAATCCGAACATAATGGTTTATCGATGCCTTAAGACTTGCTTTCCGTAGGCGGCTGGTGAGCCTCCACGTGCATACGCACTGTGGGGTCTCACCTTTGCCTTTTATGTGTCCTCTGAAAAAGTCTCATTCTCACCATTAACGGCATTAAATGATCAATTATGGCTTGGGCAGAACGGTGCGTTCGCTCCTCCGAGGGGAGACCGCTAAGCTTTCCTGTCTTAAACAAATTCACTTTTCTACTATTACCGTAAAGTTACGAAGGTGATTGCCATTTTTTTCGTTTTACCACTAATGCTGATTGACTAATTCCAAGCGCTTCGGCCGCAGCTCTTGTCGTTTTATGAAAGGCAAGTGCTTGTTCAATTTTCTCTCGTTCGAAGTTTTCTATTGCTTGTTTTAATGACCGATTTATATTATGAGGTTGTTCTTCTTTGATGACATTGGGTGGCAATTGATGAACAGAGATATATGTCGTTTGTGATGTAACGACAAGGTATTCGATAACATTTTTTAATTCTCGGATGTTCCCTGGCCAACTATATGCTTCAAGATATCGCAACACTTCGTCCGTTAATATAACATGACGTTCATGTTTATCATTTAATTGTTTTAAATAGAGTCTAATAAGCCGTTGCACTTCTTTAGGTCGTTCTCTTAATGGGCGAATATAAAGAGGAACAACGGTTAAACGGTAATACAAATCTTCTCGAAACTTTCCTCCTGCAACCAGTTCTTCTAAAGGACGATTGGTCGCGGCAATGATTCGGACATCCACTTGTTTGGAAGTCGTGGAACCAACAGGGGTAAACGTAAGTTCATCAAGCACCTTTAATAATTTCACTTGGACAGATAAAGGCAAGTCACCAACCTCATCGAGAAATAACGTCCCACCATTCGCTACTTCAATTAACCCTTTTTTTCCTTTAGCTGATGCTCCAGTAAACGCTCCTGCTACATATCCGAACAATTCTGCTTCAACAAGAGATTCACTTAAAGCACCACAATTCAGTGCAACAAAAGGTTTTTCTTTCCGTTTCGAATGTTCATGGATATAGGAAGCTGTTCTTGTTTTTCCTACTCCAGTCTCCCCCATCAGACAAACCGTAGCACTTGAAGACGCCACGCGCTGCACCATGCCAAGAAACGCAATGGATTGTTCATCCTCAGCAATAAACGTCGTCTTTTCACTATTCGGTAAATACCGATCAACTTCTGCCTGCCATTCTTTTAAATCTTCAAGCTCTGTTTGCATCTTAAATAAATCAGTCATATCACGAACGATGTTTACAACCATTAACATGGAGCCATCAGTATCAAACACAGGCGTTCCAGAAACCATCGCATTTCGTCCATTGGCGATACGTTGCATACGAGTGACAGCCTTCTTTTGCCTAATGACTTCTAATGAAATCGACCTAGATATATAACCCTTCTTCTCCATCTCACTCATATGCATACCGATAATTTTATCTGCAGTAATGCCAGTAATTCGTTCATAGGCTTCGTTAATAATTAACGTTCTTCCCTCACCATCTGTCACATACAGACCATCATAGAGTGAATCAATAAGTATACGAAACATCTCACTCTGCAAAAACTGATCGAAATTTTGACCTTTATCGTAGGATTCTCTTTTTTGAAAAAATTGTTCGAGTGTCAATGTTGTCAAGCCAGACTGAATGGAGTTGATGACATCTTGAAGCGATAAATCTCCTAAAATCATTCCATCATCGCTTTTAATCACTATTTTTTGCTTGTTCCATTTTGTCATTTCTACTAAAGCCTCTTGAAGTGTACTCTTTTGTTTCAACTCCATGTTGTTCACATCCCTTCCTTTACTAGCACGACTCTGTGTCGACTTCTCCCATGATTTTTGCTTTCTAAAAGAAGAACTTCAAACTTAATCCCTACAAAACTTTTGCAATAAAAGGACTTTGCTACGCAGATTTTTTCTTCTTAATCATACTAGATATAGTCCTTTCCGTTTTATTAGCTATTCTACGGTAATTCTCCAAATGTTTATATACACTCAATAACGTTAATAAAATCGCAATCAATATGCTATATGTTCCAAAATCAAAGATAATTGTCGTAATGACAAAGGCCGCATACATAGCGATAACCCCGACTACTAAATAATCACTTATTAAAGTTATCAGCACTAACGTTATGATACCAATTAAAACGAGCTTCCAATCAATGGCTAGTAGTACTCCAACCATAGAAGCTGTCCCTTTGCCCCCATTAAATTTCATCGTTACTGGATAAATATGGCCAATTACGACTAGAAAACCAACTAAATAAACGAGTGTATTCATTACTTCCTTAGTAACCCCATAATGACTTGCAATCATTTGAATGACAACGACAGGGATAACCGCTTTCAAAATATCAATCAAGGCAACAATGATGCCATATTTCCATCCTAATAGTATCGTCGTATTAGAAGCACCTGCATTTTTAACCCCAGCATTTTTTATATCTACTTTTTTTATTTTTCCAACAATTTGTGAACCATGCAAACACCCAAAAAGATAACTAATGATTCCTGCAAAGAGGATGTATCCCATCTATCATTCTCCTTATAAATACTATTGATTGAAAATCTAGCTCTGTTTTACCTGATAATTCTTTTAATCTATCTAATGAAGCATCGGTTACTAACTGAATATGTTTTTCTTCAATTGCCCCCAAAGGTATATGTAACGGTGTAAATATAGACGACGAGACTTTTCGTTAAGATTTGTTTTCTATTTCGTTAATTAATTCTTCACCTTACCAGTAAAGAACCTTTCCCTCTGGTGTGTCCAATTAACATAAAAACGACCCCTCATTATAAAGATTCTGATTTTTTTGTAAGTAATTTCAAGATACCTCATTTAATTATCAACTAGCAAGAGATATTTTTCTCTTTAGCCGAGTTTCCAATACACGATAATCAACTGTATTTAAGGAGAGCATTCCTTCTATTATCATTAGGGTACTTGGGACTTTTCCAATCCAAAACCGTGGGCAATAAAGGCCTTCTTAAAATCTAGCATGTCCTAAAAGCCATAACTCCTTAAACACCGGGTACTAATATCCTTTACTCCTCACAAAACTACTCATGACATAAAAAGACGTTCCTTCATTAAAGGTAGATTGATTGATGACTGTATATTCCATTTCATATAAGTCATGGGCAATCCGCAGTTCCTTACTCTTAATTGTTTCTGCATATTCCGCTTCCGAACACCTAATAAGAGACTGATAAAAAAAGAAGCAGCCTCAGCTACTCCTTTTAAACTTTTAAATACTCCATCTCTATTCGTAATAATAGAGAAACTTCTAGGTTCGCTCAATTCGTCAAGTTGAATTCCGCGCTCCTTCTCATTCACCTAGTCCAAATAGTTTGAGCAGGCGCTTCCAAAAGCCTTGTTCTTCTTCTACTTCCTCATCGCTCGTTTCCATCTCTTTGCGCTTGATACTTTCTGTTTTGATGACAAATTGAACGGCCTGGATTTGTTCGTTATTTTGCTCTGAAACAAAAGAAATAGCCTCAAAATCAGATTTATCAAATTCAGCCATCATTTCATCGATCTCTGCTTGCATTTGTTCTGGCATATCGGAGGTCGCCTCATACAATTCCCCTGTTCCTTCATGCAATTCATTCACTCCATTATGGAGGTCCTTTGTCCCGTTAGCTAATTGAGTATTTCCTGAATGCAAGTCATCGTAAGAGTCCGATAATTGACGAACACCCTTTGTATAGCTTCTGATTCCAGTATGGAGTTCACCATAATGGGTCGCAACTTCGGTTAATCCGTCTTTTAATTGTTGCATAGCATCAGCAATATCGATATTTTCTAAACTAGACGAAAGGCCATCAGCGATTAATTGGAGGTGGTTTCCCATTTCTTTCGTTCCACTACTCACTTCTTGAAGCGTTGGTGCAACCGCGTCGAATCCTTCTTTAACAGCTAAGTACGTTCCCTTAGCAGTTTGGGCAGCCGAGTAGGAATCTATTAGTTTTTGAATAACCTCTTTGTCTGCATCACTACTATAAAGAAGGGCGATTTCTTCTTCTGTTATTTCCGCCTGAGGTATGGCATCCATTGCATCGTCTAAAGTGTTATAAGCGATTGTATAATGCTCACTTAATACGAGGAGACCTTCTGCCACTTCCTCTAACCCAGCCGAAATTTCAGCAAGACCTTCCTCAAGAGCTTGCCAATCATCAAGAACCAGCTCATCCATATCGCCATTAACGGATTGACTCATCGTTTTTAACGCCTCATGCATTAATTCAGACGCCGCAACCAGTTCTCCACCACCTTCAGCTACTTCTGACATTCCACCTTTAAACTGCTTGGAACCGTCAGATAACTGAATCATTCCATCACTTAATTCTTTTACTCCATCTTTTAATACGCCTACCCCATCATGGAGATCTCCAATCGCACTAGATAGAGTACTGATATCATCTGTCATCTCTTCTGTGTCAGGTAAATCAATCGACATCGAATAAGGAACAGCAACTATTTCCACTCCTTCAAATTCGAAATCAAGGACATCTGCTTGAACAGTTAGCTCCGCTTCTTTTTCAGGCAAAACGGTGAATGTCACTTGTTTATTTTTCCCGGCATTGGCAATAGTCGCATCCGGTGCCTCGATGTTCTGAAACTTTTCTTCACTTAGATTTAGTGTGATTTGTAACAAATAGTTTTCAAAAAAAGCAGGATCCACTTGATCATTTGCCTTCGTCTCTATGATGATTTCGACCAATCCATCCTTCCCTACTAATTGTTCTGGTTTTATATCTCTTCCATCCATTTTATAAGTAAGGAAGAACTCCCATGGCAATTCCACTTGCTCCCCCATATTACCTTGATAATAAAAAGGACCTTTTGGAGCATCGAGCACTAATTTGTCTCGCTCTTGTGTGATTTCCGATAAATCAGTCAAGTTTGTGACATCGCTGTACGAACCGTAATCTTCAACGATCCCTGCTTCGGTCACATTCAAATAATTGACGACATACACATTATGAACTTCCCCACTTGCTTGTAAATTGGCATAAACGACTTCATCTTTAGAGGCCATTTCTCCAGATGTTTGCTGCTCACCTTGTGAAGAAGAATTAGAAGCAGCATTTACAAAAAAGGAAGGCATAATGAGCAACATCGTTAAAGTAAGGGCTATCCAACGTTTCTTTCTCATCGTTTTTCCTCCTCATGATAATTAGCTTTATACGTTGTTTTTCTAATCCATTTATCAAATAGGACAAGTAATGCCGGTAAAAGACAAATGACCATAACAAACGCAAGTAAAGCTCCTCTTCCAAGTAATAAACCAACCGATGAAACAATTGGATTTGAAGAGGTAATCCATAAAACAAAGCCAACACTCGATAAAATGAGCGCCGAGACAATAATAGAAAACATTTTTTCGTCCAAAGCTTTTTTAATGGCTGCCACAGGTGACATCTGTTTACGGTAACCTTTATACGTTTCCATTAGTAAAATTCCATAATCAACCGTTGCCGCAAGCTGTACCGTACTGACAATTAAATACCCAACGAAAACAAGCGATGAATTCGTAAAATAAGGGACAGCCAAGTTAATCCAAACAGCTGACTGAATCGTTAACAAGAGGACAATTGGGATCGAAATCGACTTAAACACAAGCATTAACACAACAGCTATCGTAACAATCGTCATCACATTAACGACGATATTATCCTTCGTCACCGTTTCCTTCATATCATAAAGAGTTACACTCTCACCTAAACTAAGGGCCTCTTCTCCGTAAAAATCGGCTGCTGTTTCCCGCACCGTTTCCACAATTTGAAAAGGAACCTCTCCCTCAGGACCTTGATTCGTATTGATGATAATTCGACTGTAATTTTCAGAAAAGAATTCACTCGTAATCGAGTCATCTAAAAAGTCTGGTGGAATGGCAGCTCCGACCAAGTTCACATAAGCGATGGCTCCAGTAACAAACTCGCTTCCTTCTAATTCCTGTACGAGCTCTTCTTCTTTTGCAAGGTCTCCTTTTGGTACTAATAACACGATCGGAGTTGATTGACTAAACGTTTCTTCAATCGTTCTTTCATCTTGGCCAGCCCGCGTATTTTCTGGTTGGTCGCCTAGACCGTATATAAAGGATGTATTACTTTGAGCTAAAAAAGCAGGAACAATCAAAATAAAGACAATGATCACACTTGGGTATTTGAGCTTCATTAATTTATCGCCGATCCCTTTAAAGCTAGGAACGATGTTTTTATGCTTCGTTTTATCCATCCATTTATAAAAACATAGCGTCAAAGCAGGCAAAAACACGACCACACTTATAAAACTTAACAAAATCCCTTTTACTAAATTTAACCCAAGATCAGAACCAATTTGAAAGTCCATTAACATCAGAGCCATAAACCCAAAAAACGTCGTTGCTGCACTTGTCGCAATAACTGGAAAAGATTCTTTCATTGCTAGTTTCATAGCTTCTTCAGGAGAATTCGTCTTTTTCCGAAAGTCTGAAAAACTATGAAGAAGAAAAATTGCATAATCCAAAGAAACCGCTAATTGCAAAATCGGAGCAACGGACTGAGTGACATAGGAAATTTCCCCAAGAAAAATATTTGAACCTAAATTAATTAGAACCGAAACACCAATTGCTGTTAAAAAGAAAATAGGTTCAACCCAAGAGGTTGTCGATACGACTAAGATGATGATAATAATCGGCACTAGCAAAAGGGCTGCATACATCGACTCTGTCCCGGCCATTTTTTGTGAGGTAGCCGTATTTAATGCTTCACCTGCCATCGCATTCTCTTCACCAATTAATTCATAAATCTCATCTGTGACTGCTACTTCATCACCACCACGAATGCTTATCGAGAAGAGAGCACTTCCATCTTTATAATAGGATTCTACTAACTCTGAATCCATCATTTCAATTGGCATTTTGAGATCGACTGCATCATCTAGCCAATTCACATGTGTTACGCCTTCAATATGTAAAAGCTCTTCTTTTATAACTAATGCCTCTTGTATCGAAACGTCAAATATCATAACCCTTGTATTCGGGATGGAAGCTGTAAATTCCGTCTCCATCACTTCCATGGCTATCGTCGATTCAGCATTATCAGGTAAATAATCAACCATATTATAGTTTATGGAGACAAAAAATTGTGCCCCCACAGACAAAAGTGTCATCAGTAAAAAGACAATAACAACTGTTTTTTTATGTTTTAAAATTGCTCCAGTTAGGTCAACCATTCCACACCTCTTCTTGTCGACATTTCATTTTTACTTTAATATTATAACTACACGATGTTGGATATACAACAAACAGTTGGCTTGGAAATGTTGATAGAACAACACTTTGGACACTTTTGTTGGATTACTCCTTAAAAATAAAAAGAAGGTGAAACGTATGACCTCGAAATTAGATCGACGAAAACAATATACTCGAATGGTCTTAAAAGACAGCCTAATGAAGTTATTATTAGAAAAGCCGGTCGCAAATGTAACGATTAAAGAGCTATGTGAACGTGCTGATATTAATCGCTCGACCTTTTACAGCCACTATAAAGACCAATATGAATTACTTTACAAAATAGAAGAAGAAATTATCGAAGAAATGTATCTTACGTTGAGCCAGCACAACTTTACGTCAGAAAGTGAAACATTGCAGTTAACGAAAAGAATAGTGGAGTATGTTGCAGAAAAAAGTGAGGTTTGTCAGACGCTATTAGGTGACCACGGAAGTAATAGCTTTCAAAAAAGGGTGATGGCTATTACCCATGAATTACTAATTAAGAAGTGGACAGATGAAAACCATCTGCAGTTGAAGACTTTAAAATATGTTGCCCTTTTTACCGTGAGTGGTGGCATCCAAGTCATCCAGCATTGGCTCGCGGAGGGCATGATAGAATCTCCTGAAGAAATCGCCCAATTAATTAATGATTTTACGAATAAAGGTCTTTCCTTTATGAATACTTCTAACCATTAATGACAAAAGGAAAAGTTAGCTTTTGCATCTGCCGTCTAGCAGCTTGATTAAAGTTAACAACTATTGACTCATAGAAAAGAAGACTGGCTCCTCTTATGAGTCAGTCTTCTCTACTAAACTTATTCCATTATACAGTAAGCATTTTATTCAATAACACCTTGCTCTTTTAGTCGTTCGATCGCCACTCTAAGTCCGCTCTTTTCACGATGTAAGCATTGTTTGACACGAAATATTAAGTTCGACCGTGCATTGCTTTCTATGCTAATCGTTTCATAGGATTCCCCATTTAGCACACGTATACCGACTCGAAAACGTTGGACATAAGACTCTAGCTCTTTTGGCGTACACATATCTTCAAAAAAGTCGATGCACTCCTCTACTGTATTTAATGACAGCACAGCCTTATAAAATTGCTCTCTAGTTGCTCTATTCATATCCTTTTTCATAAAGCTCCCCCTATAGAAAGATAACGTCACACTGGCATTTTTTTCTCTTTTACATTTTGAGCAATGGAGTCACCTGGATCTTCTTCTATATGTTTGATTGAAATTCCTGTATAACCATAAAAAATAGCAATAAGCGGTGTAATAAAACACTTGAAGCTAAACAAAGCATACTCAACACCAATATTTAATGTCGACGTACTAAAAAAGAGGGATTACGAGTTTGATTTTCCATACATGACCTCCGCGTCGATTAATGAGATTGAACGCAAGGCAAAAACCTTGCGTTCATTAAATACCTAACCTATTTAACGTTTTCATTTTTTGTGGAGCGTACGTTCATCAATCTTCTTTCCAGCTATATTTATAGCTTTGTTGCTCGTATTTTCGAGCTTGCTTTACGACTTTTAATGGTCTAAAGGTGTCAATCATCACAGCGAGCTCCAGTGTTTCCTTTTTGCCGATGCTGCCTTCAATTTTTCCTGGGTGTGGACCATGGGGAATTCCAGAAGGATGTAAAGTCATCGACCCTTCATTTACTCCTTTTCGGCTCATAAAGTTACCCTTTACATAATAAAGTACTTCATCGCTATCAACATTACTATGATAGTATGGAGCCGGAATCGCCTCAGGATGATAATCGTACATTCGTGGAACAAATGAACAGATGACGAAATTATTCCCTTCAAATGTTTGATGAATCGGTGGTGGCATATGAATTCGTCCAGTAATCGGTTCAAAATCATCAACATTGAAAATATACGGGAATAAGTATCCATCCCAGCCGACCACATCTAATGGATGGTGACTGAATTGGTGGGAATGCATATACCCTCTAGATTTAGTTCTTACTTCAAAGTGACCTTTTTCAACATTTGTTTCTAGCTTTTCTGGTCCATGAAAATCCCGCTCACAAAATGGGCTATGCTCGAGTAATTGTCCATGAATATTTCGATAACGTTTTGGAGTCGTAATCCAACTATTCGTTTCAATGACTAACATCTTAGACTCTACCTCATCTGGGACAACCCGGTAAATCGTACCTATCGGGATCACAATATAATCACCTGGTTTGTAAGAAAGGGTGCCAAAGGTGGACTCTACTTTTCCTGTACCATAATGAACGAATAAAACTTCATCTCCATCGCCATTTCGATAAAAGTAATCCATTGACTTCGTCGGATTGACGACACCAATTAGAACATCCTCATTTCCTAAAAGGTATTCCCTTCCCATAACAGCATCGGTTTCTTCTGTATATTGATGCGAATATAAGTGGCGTGGTGATAAGTCCTGCTGCTCCTCATATTCGACCGCACAGCTATTTAATAATTTAGATTCGACCATTGCTGTTGGTGGATGATGATGATACAAAATCGATTGAATACCTGAGAAGCCCTTTGTCCCCATTACTTGCTCACGATATAATTCTCCATTTTCTTTCCGAAAAACCGTATGTCTTTTCCGAGGGATTTCCCCCATTTGTTTATAAAATGGCATAGTTGACTCCTCTCCTGATAATCGCTCAAATCAAAATATAGCAACCTATCTTTACGTTTATTCCTCTAGAAACGCTGGTAAAATTCGTCCAGTTACTTCGCCAAATCCGATTCGATAACCATCTCCTTGGCACCAACCAGTCATCGTTAACTCATCTCCATCTTCAATCCAAGTTCTCTCTTCCCCATTTTGGAAAACAAGCGGTTCTGTTCCTCTCCAAGAAAGTTCAAGTAAACTGCCTCGTTCTTCTTTTGTTGGACCACTTATCGTTCCTGATGCGTGAAGGTCACCTGGTCGTAAATTACAACCATTAATCGTATGATGACTAATTTGTTGAGCCATACTCCAATAAAGATATTGGAAATTAGTAGCGACGATTTTTTCTTTTTTGACATCGTTTTTCCTTTTAAATACACTTCTAAATTCACATCAAACGAGCTCGGTCCTTCTTTTGTTAAATAAGGTAATGGTGCTGGCTCCTGCTTCGGTCCATGCACTCGAAATGGCTCTAATGCTTCAAGTGGAACAACCCACGGAGATAGAGAAGTGGCAAAGCTCTTTGCCAGAAAGGGTCCAAGCGGTTGATACTCCCATGCTTGGATATCACGGGCACTCCAGTCATTCACTAATACTAAACCAAAGATTTGCTCTTCTGCCTCTTTAATAGGAATTGGTTTTCCTCGTTCATTCCCTGGTCCTATAAACCAACCCATCTCTAATTCGAAATCGAGTTGTTTTGTTGGTCCAAAGCTTGGAGATTGTTCAGTTGCTGCCTTTGTTTGACCATTTACACGTCTCACATCTGTCCCACTAACGACGACTGAACTGGCTCTCCCATGATAACCAATCGGTAAATGCGTCCAGTTAGGCATTAAAGCATTCTCCTTGCCTCGAAACATCGTCCCTACATTTGTCGCATGCTCCTTTGAGGCATAGAAATCCGTATAATCACCGATTTGTGCTGGCAATAATAACTCCACATTTGCTAAAGGTAACAAGGCTTTGTCTCTTAACTCTTGGTTGTCACGCAGGGTTGGTTCATCCTCCCTTAATAGCTGCTGAATTTGGTGACGGACATCACTCCAGGCTGTTTTTCCAAGAGCCATAAAATGATTAAGGGAAGATTGATTAAAGACTTTCTCACCCGCTGTTACCCCTTTTACATTTAGCAGTCCAGCCTCTTCCAATATAGATAGATCCAAGACATATTCGCCGATCGCGACTCCTACTCTAGGACTCTCATTTGAATGCGGTCGAAAAATACCATAGGGTAAATTTTGAATCGGAAAATGGGATTTTTCATGAACCGGAATAAAAGATTTCATCGTTTTGACCTCCATCCTATATTAATTGCAAGCTGCGAAGGTCTTCTCTTGGTTCATCAAAGCTACAACTTCCATACGAATAAACCATACCTTGACGCAATCTCTTTATCTCTGAATAGTTGACAACAGTCCCCTTCCACTCAATACCATCTTCTAAAAACTTAAAGCTTGTTGGTTCCTCATCAGAAAGAATTTCAATCAGAGTTTCGAACGATGGTTGATAAATTCTAGCGAGCATACTAGCTGTAAAAATATTTATAAAACCGTGCATATGGGTATTTACTTCCTGCCGGTGCATCCGAATCGGATGATGTAAACCCGCCGTGAATTTTTGTGGAATCTCTCGCTCACTACAGCCGATTAACACTTTGGCTACTTGTTCTGGTGTTGGAAAAGCATCAGCGGTAACACCACCCGTTCTCAACTTCAACCCAATGACTAATGAACTTGTCTCGTTATGACTGGCTATTTGTCTTAATGATTCCTCAACCTTCTGCTCCCATCCCTCATTTAAAGGGAAAGTCAGCTCACAAAATAGTTGGACATGATGTTTTCTGGCTTCAGCTGCAATTGCCTCAAGAAACAAATGACTTGGAATCAATGGAGGAAGCGGCATTTCAAACACATTAATCTGAACAACCTCTTTAAACTCATCCAAAAATTCAGAACATCTTTCCAAGTCAGCTCTTAAATTATTTAGACAACTTGCCTCATCTGTGCTCCGCTGTCCAACCACAGCTAGCTCTAATCTCTTCTCCTTTGAAAATAAGGATAAATAAGGAACCAATTCCTTTAACCGAGCTGCTGGAATAATAAATCGACCAAGCATCCAAGCATCTTTATCATTTTGATAATCTACAAAATTATGAATCGCTGTTTCAAGAGAGAGATTAGCAGGCGGAAAAAGTCCTGCGTAATCAATTAAATTTTCTAAGTAAGCCTGTATACTCGGGGTGTAATCGTCTCTCTTCAAGAGAACACTCCTTTCTTCACACATCTTATCTCCTTGCTCTTTTTAAATATTACCGCGACGCTCTTGCTCACGTTCAATCGACTCGAACAAAGCTTTGAAGTTCCCTTCTCCAAATCCTCTTGCACCTTTTCGTTGAATGATTTCAATAAATAAAGTTGGGCGATCAACTATTGGTTTTGTAAAAATTTGCAGCAAATACCCTTCATCGTCCCGGTCAACTAAAATATTAAGCTCCTGTAGTTTTTTCACATCCTCATCGATATCACCAACTCGAGCTATTAAATCCTCATAATACGTATCTGGAGTTTGCAAAAATTCGACTCCATTCTCCCGAAGTGTTTTCACCGTTGAAATCACATCATTAGTCAACACGGCTAAGTGCTGCACACCAGGACCATTATAAAAGTCTAAATACTCTTCAATTTGAGATTTACGTTTCCCTTCTGCTGGTTCATTGATTGGGAATTTAATACGTCCCGTTCCATTCATCATCACTTTTGACATCAAGGCCGAGTATTCTGTTGAAATATCGTCATCATCAAAATGTTTTAAGACATTAAACCCAAATACCTTCTCATAATAATTCGTCCACTCTTCCATTCTTTCCACATTTCCGACAACATGGTCGATTCCGACAATTCCTGATGGCTTAGAAAAGTTTGGTCCCTCATATGGTTGGTAGCCTGGTAGAAATAACCCTTGATAATCGCCATATTCAACCAATGTATGAACTGTATCACCATAAGTACCAATAATCGCCTTTTTCACGTAACCGCTTTCATCTTTATCAATCCATGGTTCTTTAATCGCAATTCCACCACGTTCAATCGCACCATAATATGCTTTATCGACATCTGATACTTTTAACGCAATATCTTTAACACCTTCACCATGTAGTTTAACAAATTTAGAAACCTCATGATCAGCCGTCAGTGAACCTGATAAGATAAGACGAATCGCCCCTTGTTCTAGTACATAAGAGACAACCTCTCGACTCCCTGTTTCCAATCCACGATAGGCTTTAATTTGAAATCCAAACGCCTGACAGAAATAATAAGCGGACTGCTTAGCATTGCCTACATATATCTCTAAATGATGAAAACTCTCTACTGGAAAAATATCTTCCGTTAATTGGTCTGCCTTACCCATTACTTTATTTTCCATTAGTATTCCTCCTAATTTTTAAAGCGAAGCCTGTTTGGTCAGAAGCGAGAAAAAATTAGGGTCGGCTGATGAAGATGTTCTTTGTCTTCATTCAGACGAACCGATTTTTCTCGAGCTTCTAACAGGCGCAGCTAGATTGAATATTTTTCCCTTACTAAAATAATAATATTTGGTCCCAATCCTTGCAAACACCTGCTTTGACGCTTCGCTTCTTTACTGAAAAATAGTGCAAGTTTCCCCTAAAAAAATTCATGCATCAAAAGTTCTATTCCCTTATCCCTTCACCACAATAATGCGTTTAAGCTTTCATATCGATCCTTGCAAAGAGTTCTGATTCAAACATATACTCACTACAAAAATAAGACATTCTACAGGAGGTCAAACCATTGTGCTTTGATGTGAAGCTTTGCCCTAATAATGCGAGTGCACAATCAAATACGCTCAAGAATCAATTAAACAATCTTCCTTCTATTAATATTGTAGAAAAGCAATGTCTCAATTATTGCGGCCAATGTATAGTAGAACCTTTTTGCCTAATTAACGGGAAAAACATTTCAAGTGATACGGTTGAAAACCTCTATTCATCTATCACAAAATATGTAAGCTCCCAAAAATCAAGCTGTGTGTAAGTAAGGTCTGTAAGAGGAAATTGTGCAGATAACTTGAATCTATTTAATTTCGGAATTATATGTAAGCGGTATCAAGCATTCACCATTTTAAAAACTACGGGGGAATCATAATGGAAAAAATGACACTATCAAATAATCAAATGGAAGATTTCACAAACAACTCTATCGATTTGTTTGACAAAATGAAAAATCATGAGCAAGTTGTTTTTTGTAATGACCCAAAGACCGGATTAAAAGCGATTATCGCCATTCACGACACAACATTAGGACCGGCATTAGGTGGAACGAGAATGAGAAATTACGCCAGCTTTGAGGAAGCTTTGGATGATGTTTTAAAATTATCGGAGGGAATGACGTATAAATGTGCCGCTGCTGATGTCGACTTCGGTGGAGGGAAAGCTGTTATTATCGGAGATCCAACAAAAGATAAAACACCTGAACTATTTCGTGCCTATGGACAATTTGTCGAATCACTAAATGGCCGCTTTTATACAGGAACCGACATGGGCACTGAATTAGAAGACTTTGTTCATTCTTATAAGGAAACGAACTGTATTGCTGGCCTACCAGAAGAATATGATGGTGGTGGAGAAACATCGATTCCAACGGCTTACGGTGTCCTTTATAGCATTAAAGCCGTTGCAAACGTACTTTGGGGAAATGAAGACTTAACCGGCAGACGTTTTGCCATTCAAGGATTAGGCAAAGTCGGTTTTAAAGTCGCAGAGCACTTATTGAACGAAGGAGCCGATATATACGTAACCGATATTAACGAGGACACAGTGAAAAAAATCATCGACATTTCAGAACAACTTGGTAGAAAAGCCGTGGCAGTAAAAAATGATGATATTTATAGTGTAGAGGCTGATTTCCTTGTTCCATGTGCAATTGGTGGCATCATTAATGAACAAACAATTAATCAATTACAAGTAAAAGCGATTACAGGTGCAGCTAATAATCAACTCCTTCATAAAGAAAGTGCTTTAACCTTAAAGAAAAAAGGGATCCTATACGCACCAGATTATATTGTGAGCAGTGGCGGTATTATCCAAGTAACTGATGAACTATACACACCTAATAAAAAACGAGTTTTAGCGAAAACAAAAGCCATCTATCAATTACTGCTTGAAGTTTTTGAAGAAGCTGATAAACGAGACATCACAACCATTGAAGCGGCTAATCAAATTTGTCAAAACCGAATTGAAGCCCGAAGAGACCGGAATAGCTTCTTTTCACCAAAGAAACGTCGAAAATGGCAAATTCGTCATTAATAGAAGGATGGATAAATGACTACTAACAGTTGGATCCATTGATTTTCCAGTCAAGTCATTTTTAAGTCATAAAATAAAATAGGTGAGGAGTCATGAGTTATGAAAAAAGCGATACCTACACATTTAAAGCCGTTTGTTTCCCAGCAACATTATAATGCTTACAGTCCAATCGACCATGCCGTTTGGCGTTATGTGATGAGGCAGAATCATCATTTCCTTGAAAATATTGCTCATGAGGCATTCACAACTGGGTTAAAATCATCAGGAATCGACATTGATAACATCCCGAAAGTAAAAGACATGAACGAAAAGTTAAGTAAAATCGGCTGGGGGGCCGTTATTGTTGACGGATTAATTCCAGGCTCTGCTTTTTTTGATTTACAAGCACATGGAATCCTCCCGATTGCGACAGATATTCGTCAGAAATCGAATATTGAATACACACCTGCTCCTGATATCTTACATGAAGCGGCAGGTCACGCTCCTATTTTATTTAATGAAACCTATTCTAAATTTGTAAAATTAATCGGTCATATCGGGGCCAATGCGTTTGCAACAAAAGAAGAACATGAAGTATTTGAAGCGACAAGAGAGCTATCGATTGTGATGGAGGATCCATCTTCATCACAGAGTGAAATCGACGCGGTCAAAAAGAAATTGAAAGAAAAGCAAGCAGCGGTAACCGGTCTTTCTGAATCAGAACAAATTTCCCGGATCTTTTGGTGGACAGTTGAATTTGGTCTAATTGGCGACCTTCAACAACCTAAAATCTTTGGGGCTGGGCTACTCTCCTCTGTTGGCGAAAGTAAACACTGCTTATCGAATGAAGTAGAAAAACGTCGCTTTACGATCGAGGATGCCGCTGCCACCAGTTATGATGTAACCTCTATGCAAACCCAGTTATTTGTTTGTGAAAGCTTCGAACAATTGATTGAAGAAGTGAATCATTTTGGTAACACAATGGCCTTTCGACAAGGTGGGACCGAAGCGATTGAAAAAGCGATTGCTTCTAGTCAAGTTGCCCATATTGAGTACAACTCAGGACTTCAAATCACCGGATTATTCACTGAGCTTCTTAAAGACTCGGACGGAGAGGCCATTTATGTCAAAACTTCTGGCCCTAGTGCTCTTTCTGTTCAGAATAAACAGCTCGCCCACCATGGAAAAGAGGTTCACCTTGATGGATTTGGTGCACCAATCGGAAAGCTTTTAGGAGGGGTTCAGTTAGAGGCACAAACGGAACAAAGTTTAAAAGAGCTTGGTGTTGAAATCAATCAAAAGACTCGAATCACTTTCGAAAGTGGAGTTGAGCTCACTGGTCATGTCACTAATCTCATTTTTCATCAAGATACACTTATTTTAATCACACTAGAGGAATGCCTCGTGACTTATAAAGAGGAAGTATTATTTGACCCGTCATGGGGTACGTATGATTTAGCCGTAGGAAGTCAAGTCGTTTCCGCACGTCCAATCGCCGCTGATCATCTCTCCTATTATGGGGAATCTATTATAGTAGAAGAGGAAGAAAAAGCAGCGAATGCCCTGACACTATTAGAAGAATTATATTTAGAAGTTAGACAAATACGCGAAGCGACCACTTTTCAAGAGTCACCTCTTCAAAGTATTGTTCAAAATATTATGCTTGAATGTCCAGAAGAATGGCTGCTTCAATTAGAAATCCTTGAATTACTAGAAAAACATAATCCACAATCACCACTGAAAAAAGTACTGTTGATACAAATTGAGAAATTAAAGCAAGATGAACGTTACGTGCGATTAATTCAAAATGGATTAGATGTTATCTACAACCGGAGAACAATGGCCAAATGAAAAAACTCAATGAACAAGAAATCACTGAACAATTAACCTTAGTCCCTAAATGGAAAAGAAAAGAGACTAAATGGATTGAACGTCGTTACCGTTTTAACGAATTTTTGGATGGGATCACATTCGTAAATAATGTTTCCACTATCGCAGAAAGAGAAAATCATCACCCTTTTATACAGATTCAATATAAAATGGTCATTCTCAGCCTCTCGAGTTGGAATGAAAATGGATTGACTGACCTCGACTTTCAACTCGCCCAAGAGATGGACGAATTATTTGTAGAACAAACGAAAACTTCGAATCATTAGCAAGAAGCAGGGGTTTAGTCAATAGGACTCGTCTCAATTAAAATCGAAAAAGAACAAACCTCTCATCGTGATTGAGAGATTTGTTCTTTTTCTTTTTCGACAAAAACCGAGGGTGGCAGACACCTGTCAATTTGCTCTTAGGTCCATTTTTTACTCCGTCATGGTGGTTTTGTAGACGCTTTAAAGATAAGATTGAATATATCTTATATAAGAAAAGAGGAATGAATATGTCAGTATTTATCAATGCCGGGGAACTTCCAAAAGAAGTACGTTTTATTGATACGCGCTTTTCACTAACTGATTTATCAGCAGGACACAAAGCTTATCACAATGGCCATATTAACGGGGCGATTTATTGGGATCTCAATCAGGATTTATCTGACTTATCGAGTAAGAATGGGCGCCATCCTCTTCCTTCTCATGAGAAACTGCAAAAACTATTTGAAAAGTCTGGATTAAAGCAGGAACAAGTAATTGCCCTTTATGATAACGGCGGAGAACCTTATGCAACCCGTGCCTACTGGCTGCTTAAATACGCTCAATTTCCTCATGTATATGTTGTAAATGGAGGATTTGAAGCACTTCAAAAAGCTGGCTATGCTATTGATACTGCTGTTCCGCACTACCCAGAAACAACGCTTGAGCTTAAATGGGCTCCTACCATTTATGCTAGTCGAGAAGAAGTAAAAAAGATAGTCGACGGTCACATATCTGGTGTCCTTCTCGATGCAAGAGAAGAATTTCGTTACCGAGGTGAGTCTGAACCAATAGATAAAATTGCAGGACATATTCCATCTGCTCGTAATTATTTTTGGGCTCACTTAAAAGATGAACAGACACTTGCCCCAACAGAAGAGTTACAAGAAATCGTCTCCAAAGATGAACAGATTGTCGTTTATTGCGGCAGTGGTGTTACCGCCTCCCCCATCTATGCCGCATTAAAAGAAGCTGGCTACGAAAAGGTCAAATTATATGTAGGAAGCTATAGTGATTGGATTACTGCTTACGAAATTGAAAAAAGTTAAACACAAATACATCCATTTTATATTTATAGTTCAAATTTTTTGAAGGGTTGACCATTTTCCAAACAACGAGGACACCTCAAAGATCCTTTAACAGAAAAAAGTTCGGGAAGCCATTTCTTCTCGAACTTTTTAATGAATCTGTTTTCGCTGCGATAAGCTCACTCGACATGAAACTATTCCCCTTGTAAGAGTAATCCTCAAAGGCACTTAATTTAATAATTTCACCATATTCTTCTTCATAAATACTCTAACAACAGTTGGATGTTCCGACTGGACTTTGCCCCCTTTGTCAAAATATAAGAAAAAGCTCTTTCTTCATACAAACCGTCAATGGGAATGATTTCAAGAGTGCCATGCTTTAATTCTTCTTGAATGCTCGCCTCTGATAACAAGGCAATCCCCATGCCACTCGTAACACTTCCTTTAATCGCTTGGGTTGAGCTAAAGACAAAAGTCGCCCCGACCCTAATGTTATGGCTTTGAATTAAATGGTCAAATGATTGCCTTGTCCCCGATCCTTCTTCTCGGATAATCCATACTTGTTCATGTAAATCTGTCAATGTATGAATCTTTTTTGAAGACAACGGTGAACGGACGATGACGAGTCTGTCTTGTTGAAAAGGCGTCTGAATAACATCCTTTGAATGACTCGTCCCTTCTACCAATCCAATATCGACCTCTAAACGCCGAACAGCATCAATCATGTTATCCGTATTACCAATCGTAATATGAAAGTCTAGTTGTGGGTGATCTGCATGCAAGTTTGCAATGATTTTTGGTAATAAATATTCTCCGACCGTAAAGCTTGCCCCAATTCGGATCAGTCCAGAAGCTTGCTCTTTTTTCTCGTATAGCGTTTCTTGCAGCTCTTTATATAAATCTCTCATCTGCAAGGCTTTGTCATAAAAAAGCTCGCCCTCTGGTGTTAAGCTCACATGTTTTGTTGTCCGTTTAATCAACGCTGTAGCAAATTCTTTTTCTAAATTTTTGATATGAACACTTACGGTCGGCTGTGATAATGCTCGCTTAGCCGCAGTTTTAGTAAAATTTTTCTCCTGTACTAATGTGATAAATGTCTCTAGTTCGTCTAGATGCATAGACATCACCCTCAATTATTAATATTTTCTATAAGTATAATTATATATATTCATTTCACAAATAGATAGTTCTCGCGTATCCTTAATCATGACAGGGGGAACATCATGAAGAAATATCAACAATTACAGGACCGCTCATTTTATATTGGTATGTTAATCACACTCATTATTGCGGTTGCCTCAGCATTATTAGCTCAAATTCCCTACTTAACGATCATCGGACAGCTCGTGCTCGCGATGATTTTAGGAACAATCTGGAATCATACACTCAAGGTGAAAAATGAATGGAGAACGGGCATTGAATTTTCCAGTAAAAAATTACTGCGGCTAGGAATTATTTTATTAGGACTACGCTTAGATATAACTGATATTTATTTTGCAGGTTGGAGCACTTTTTTGTATGCTTTGATTTTGCTTGTGACTACACTTGGCGTCGTTTATTGGCTCGCTAGGCTTTTAAAAGTTGATAAAACGCTAAGCCTTTTAACCGCATGTGGAACAGCGATTTGCGGTGCCTCGGCAATTGTGGCGATTGTTCCACTTGTTAAAGCGAAACAGAGCATTACCGCTGTCAGCATTGCTGTTATTGCGATTTTAGGAACGATCTTTACCCTTCTTTTTACATTTCTATTTCCTATGCTCCCACTCTCGGCTTATCAATTTGGCCTCTTCACCGGGGGAACATTACATGAAATCGCCCATACTATCGCTGCCTCTTCAGCAGGTGGAACCGAATCAGAAGATATTGCACTCGTTGTGAAACTCACACGTGTCGCTCTACTAGTGCCCGTTGCGATTTTAATCGGATTTTATATTAACAGAAATGCTAAGTATAGCGATAAGTCCGTACATGGATTCACGACGCAAACACTCCCCATCCCTTGGTTTATAGTTGGCTTTCTAACAATGAGCACCATAAACTCGGTCGGAATTTTGCCAGAACCTCTGATTAACGTACTCATTACGATTTCTTATCTTTTACTCGGAATGGCAATGGCTGGTGTCGGCTTTAACGTTGATTTAGCCGTCTTTAAGAAACTAGGATTGAATGTGTTTTATGCAGGATTATTAGGAACAATTGTATTGGTTGGACTTGGATTTTCCCTTATCTGTTTATTAAATCTCTAATGACTTTTAATCACTAAGAATATGTATATAGTGTTATCATTTAGGGAATTGATTATTTTTAAGGGGGATTTTTATGCTAACATCTGAAAGAGTGCAGCTAAGAAAAATGGTGATGGAAGATAGTGAAATCTACCATAGTTGGCGTAATGATTTAGAGGTGATGAATTCAACTAGTCTCTCACTCGATCTGTATACATATGAGGAAACGAAAGCCTTTGTTGAGAATGTGATCTTAAGTTCAACAACCTCTAAAAGTTATATGATTACCGATGTCAACACCGACATCGCCATAGGAATCGTTTCACTTATTAACATTGATTCGAAAAATCGAAATGCTGAGTGCATTATTGATATCGGCAATAAAGATTACTGGGGCAAAGGCTATGGACAAGAATCGTTGGCATTATTACTCGATTATGCGTTTCTTGAAATGAACTTGCATCGTATCTCATTACGCGTTTTTTCTTTTAATAAAAAGGCGATTCATTTATACAAAAAGCTCGGTTTTGTCCAAGAGGGATTGAGCCGCGAAAGTCTTTTCCGTAAAGGCAAGTGGCACGATATTATCCAAATGGGCCTGTTACGAAGTGAATATAAGGAATCAATGTAACTAAAGTCATCCAGCTCATCAAAATAGCTCTTACGACACGATTCTCGGCTCTTCTCGTTTTTCGTGTCGTATTACTTCTTTGTTATTGATAGGTCAAGTTTACTCTCTTTTTAGCTTTAACTTCCGTAAAACTATCTCATTTTTTAGGAGTGCTTAGTAGGCAGGCTGTAATGATAAAGCTTAAATCTTGTTCAAGCCCTTTTGTACACTCTTTACTCGAAAAGAGAATGACTAAATCATTGATTCAGTTAAATGATTCCAAATTTTCTTAAAGCGAACTCAATCCCACCTTCACTCGATTTTTTTGTGACAAAATCCGCTGCTTTTTTTAACGATTCATTTGCATTCCCCATCGCAATACCTAATCCTACCAACTCTAGCATATCAAGATCATTGCCTCCGTCCCCAAACGCAATCGCCTCTGACTTATCCAACCCAAAATACGTTAGCACTTCTTTAATCGCAATCGATTTCGATACGTCTACTTGCAAAACGTTCGTAATAAACGGGTGCCATCTGCTAAATGTAAGGTGTGGAAATTGCTTTTTAAACTTTTTCACCATCTCCTCATTAGCATATAAACACATTAAAAAAACTTCCTGTCTATAGATCTCCTCCTTGACACTCGGGTATTGAGTAACCGACAACGTTTCTGCTAAGGCTGCTGCTATCTCTTCATTTTGCACACCATTCATCGTAAATTCTTCCGTAAAAAAAGAAAGTCCCTGATTATGTAAAGCAGCAAATTTGCAAACTTCTAAAAGCGTTTTTGCTTGCAAAGGTGATTTATATATGACCTCTAGTTGATGTTTTACATATCCTCCATTCGCAGTAATAAACGTCTCAATCCCAAGCTCCCTTAACTCATGACACATCGATAAAGGTCTCCCTGTTGCTGCGACAACCTTCATTCCTTTTTCTACTAAAGTTGCAATCGCCTTTTTAGTAGATAAAGGAATGTGTCCATTTGTATGATCAGTTAACGTCCCATCGACATCAAAAAAGATAATTTTATAATTCATATTCATGCCCCTCTATTTTGTTGATTTTGCATTAATAATGTTACTAGAATCCATTTATCCGTCTGAGATCTTGACCTCTTCATCGATAAGAATTCCTTCATTTACATATCGAATAATCTTCTCCACTTCTGTCTCCACTCTTAGTCGCCCATAAGGAGTTAAGAACCAATTATCTTCTCTTGCTGTTCGGTCATTAACAGGATATAAAGAGTACTCAATCCAACTTGGCATATAGGTTTTGAAGCTTAAATAGATTCGTAGCATTTGTATATAAGTAGTGACGACTAACACCCGTTTAATATTATGAAGATCAAATTCTCTGTCTAAGACAAGCAAGGATGCGAGCACATTTTCCTTTGTATGCAGGGACATATTTTCAACGAGGATCGCCTCTTCAGGAACTCCCATCCTCATCGCTTCTTTTTTTAAGAGTTCAGCCTCTGTTAGCTGCTGTCCTTGCCAAGTAACTCCACCCGAGAACAAAACCTTTTTTGCTTTCCCAGCTTGAAATAATTCAACTGCTTTAGGTAATCGATACTCAACCGCCTTGCTACTCCCAGGGACAAAAATAACATCACCTTTTTTATGATCTTGTTTAATATTACGAAAGATAAAATCAGTCTTCTGTACATCCGTTAATTGATTAGCTTGTAACTCTGATATTTTCATTTCATTCTCCCCTACTCCCATCTGTTCTTTTCCATTAAAACATAAACAACATAAATATTTGTATGCTTGGCTATGAATTTTGTGAATATTATTACATTTATCATTATAATCCTTTTTTGTTGATATTTTCATTACGGGTTTGCGGGTTTTCATACCGTAATCTCGGCCATCCGCCCATCTCATTACCTATCACCCTTTTTTCATACCATAATCTCTGCCGCTCGCGATTTTCATTACCTATTCCAGTTTTTTCGTACCCAAATCCGTCACAGCCCGGCTTTTCATTACCTATCAACTCTTATTCGCTCCCTAACCCCTGCCGCTCGCGATTTTCATTACCTATTCCAGTTTTTTCGCACCCAAATCCGACACAGCTCGGCTTTTCATTACCTATTCCGTTCTATTCGCACTCAAATCCGACACAGCTCGGCTTTTCATTACCTATTCCGTTCTATTCGCACTCAAATCCGTCACAGCCCGGCTTTTCATTACCTATCACACCTTTTTCGCTCCCTAATTCCCGCAACTCACGATTCTCATTACCTATCGCATACAAAAAAAGCTCCCAAAAGATTTAAACAATCTTCTAGAAGCTCACCCAACCCATTTTTCACCTTTTCACCCTATTAATCCGATTCAACTTACCCCGCTATATCTCGCTTCCGATAAAAAATGAATCCACATATCGTTATCGCTTTTGCCACTATAACTAAAAGAATCATCACCCAAACATTCATCTCATCGACTGGAATTTGTGGCACATATTCAAAAACTGAAATACCCTTCATCCAGCCTGGAAAATCAAGTAAATCGCCAAGATAAACAACGATAAAACCATACACTATATATGCCCAAATAGCCGCCGTTACTTTTGGAACTAGACCGACCAACAAGATAGCCAAACCAACTACGACCCAAATTGCCGGTAAATAGACAAGAGCTGCCCCCAAAATACTTCCAAATGATAACGCCTTATCCATCACCGTACTTCCAACTGACCATAAGCCAACCGCCAGTAGTAGTTGCATCACCATACTCACGACAATCGCTAAAACGTAATAACTTCCGAGCACTTTAGTACGTGATAGGGCACGACTATAATAATACTCCATCCGATTTTTATTTTCTTCCCCTTTCAATTTTAATACGACCATTACAGCTGGAATCGCACTAAATAACGACATAATCGCCATTAAAAGTGTGACGAACTGCTCCGTCATCGTGCTGCTTGAATCTTCAGGAATAAAGGCTTGCATAATTTCTAAATCGACAAAGTAAGTTTCTAGTTCTCCTAAAATCGATCCAAAAGTAGCACTTAGTACAAAGAGACCAATTGCCCAAGCAATAATATTCGTGCGCTGCAGTCTAAGTGCAAGACCGATGGGTGTTTGTAAAAAACGTGAAGCGTGTTTGTTCCCTTTTTTTACAGGAAGAAACCCTGAGTCTATATCACGAATCGCATTTAAAAAGAATCCAATAGTAGCAACAATAATAGCAACTCCCATTAATAAGAAAACAGGCCACCAATTATTGTCTAAAAAAACAGACGTTCTAACCGTCCAACCGAGGGGAGAGAATAAAGAAACCGTTTCATTACCAACATCCCCTATTGCCCGTACAAGATAAGTACCAATTAAAAAAGCAAAAGACAGCCCTACTGTCCCCTTTGAAGTTTCCGCTAATTGAGCAAATAAAATCGCAAAACTACCAAACAAGAGGCCAGTTGTCCCTAAAACCAGACTGTATAAAAAAGAACTACTAA
Source organism: Alkalihalobacillus alcalophilus ATCC 27647 = CGMCC 1.3604 (assembly GCF_000292245.2). Lineage (GTDB taxonomy): Bacteria > Bacillota > Bacilli > Bacillales > Bacillaceae_D > Alkalihalobacillus > Alkalihalobacillus alcalophilus. Next base: position 28,251 of record NZ_ALPT02000003.1, read on the forward strand.
AATCAATTCCTTCAATTCCAAGCGTACCTAACCCGATTCCAGTCAAAAGAACTAAAAGTCCATTAGTAAGAAGTAAAACAAGCGTAGCAGCACTTAAATAAGCGAGACGTCCGACAGGAAGAGAGCCAATCATTTCAGTCCGACCATCCTCTTCATCAGCACGAGTACTCTTACTCACCAGTAAAATACTCATTATCGCCACAGCGATCGCTGTAAAAAGCAACATCTCATAAGAAAAAATAACTCCAATTCCAACATTCGTTACGTCAGCTAAATCGTATCCACTTCCAACCATTGCTTTCATCGCCGGATTTTCCATCGTCAAGGCAAAAGCTTGTTTTGATTGTTCATCTGGATAAATACTCGGATAAGAGGCTGCCGCAGCCAACGTAATGCCTACTATGCCTAACAACCAAAAGAGAATTTTAAGGCGTTGTTGTTTCACCATCAGTTTCGAAATCGCCACTGTGCCTTTAAATAATCGAGAATACATTACACCGTACCCCCAACCCTAGAATCCTTGTGTTCTGTCCCTTGATAATGACGCATAAATAAATCCTCTAAAGCTGGCGGTGCACTTTCTAACTTTACAAGACCAAGTTGACTAATGTGGCGAATCACCGCATCAATTTCTTCTGTATCCACTTGAAAGGTAAACTCTGAATCAACCTCTTGAACATTGTGAACTCCCTTCAGCTCATTTAACAAAACGACCGGTTCTTTTGTTTTGATAACCATATTCGTCCGTGTCAAGTGGCGTAGTTCATCGAGCGTCCCAGTTTCAATGATTTTGCCTTGGCGAATAATTCCAACTCGATCACATAACTTCTCGACTTCAGATAAAATATGGCTCGAAAGCAAGACGCTTTTTCCTGCCTTTTTTGCTTCCAATACACATTCCTGAAAAATATGCTCCATTAAGGGGTCAAGCCCTGAAGTTGGCTCATCTAAAATAAACAAGTCTACATCAGATGCAAAGGCCGCAACTAAAGCGACTTTTTGCCGATTTCCTTTTGAATAAGTACGACATTTTTTTGTCGGATCTAAGGCGAATCGTTGAATTAACTCCTCGCGTCTTTCCTTATTTCCTCCACCACGTAATTTAAGGAATAAATCAATTACTTCTCCCCCCGATAAATTTGGCCAAAGGTTCACATCACCAGGAACATAAGCAATTCGTTGATGAATATCTACTGCATCTTGCCAAACGTCCTTCCCAAAAATCTTTGCATTACCACCTGTCGCTTTTAAAATTCCGAGTAAAACCCGAATCGTCGTAGATTTCCCCGCTCCATTTGGACCAATAAAACCAAAGACCTCGCCTTTTTTCACTTCAAGATTTACTCCGTTTAAAGCTTTAAACTTGCCGAATTCTTTTTGTAAATGGTTAATTTCAATGACAGGCATTATCCTTCACTCCTCATATAAGCAACATTTTTTATTTAGTTTTGAAATATTTTTATCTATATAGTTCATAATATATAAAAATAACTCCTTTGACAATACTTTATGAACTATTTCCATTGTTTTATTACATAATTTTGATAAACTTACTTTAGAGGTGAAAGAAATGAATGGTTTTGAAAGACGCAAAGAACAAAAGAAAAAGAACATTTTAGAAGCTTCACTAGCCTTATTTAAAGAATATGGCATTCAAAAGGTTTCGATTGCGGAAATCGCCCAAAAAGCCAACGTGTCCCAAGTGACTATATATAATTATTTTGAAAGCAAAGACAATTTAGTTCAGCACGTTTTTAAATATTATGTCGACCTAGTTTGGGAAGAACAAAAAGCACTATTTGACTTAGACCTTCCTTTTAAAGAAAAATTAAACGTATGATGTTTGAAAAAAGTGATTTGGCCGATGAAATAGGAGAGAAATTTTTCCAAGATTTTATGCTCGATTATTCAAACGGAAAAAGTTATGTCGAAGAACTTTATATAAAAGAAGGGCTTCCTAGATTAATCGAATTATTTAATGTAGGAAAAGAACAAGGTCATATCGATCAGAGTATTTCAAATGAAGCTATGTTACTTTATCTACAGATGTTTAAAGAATTTATGCAACGCAAAGACATAGCCCAAACCCTTTTACCGTTAACTGAGGATCTAACGAAGCTATTCTTTTACGGCATCGTCGGTGAAAAAGACAGATAGGGGAGTCAGGTCGCTCCTCTATTTTTGTAACAGCAACTGTTTAGTTGCCTCCACTCCCTTTTGGTAACCTCTTTTCTTGTTACTCCTCTCCTTTTCCTGCCTCCATCCCCTTTTCATAACTACTTTCCTTACAGCTCTTCCCCCTTCCTTGTTTCATAACCACTTCCCTAGGTACTCCTTACTAATTTTTGCCTCATTACTAGTTGTTATTAAATACCCCTTTTTTACTTTCTTGAAAAGCTCATGAACAAACTCCCCACGATAGTCGCAACTGCCGATTTTGATAATAAAAATATGGAATATGATTAAACATGATAGTCTCTCCTTTCAAAACTCTCTTGCTCTCTCTGAGCATATGCCCTAACTATTAGAAAGTTTCTCGCTCCATTCAAAGAAACCGTCTCAAACGGGTAACCCCTTTAAGACGGTCCTTTTATCAACCATATCCCATTCAACAAAACCGAGCATTTCCAACAACGTTCGAGTGGTGACAGGCACCACCTATGAGATCATCTGCTTCTGACTTGCTGCTAACTTTTGCTCGCTCTTCTTAATATCGAATTTTAATAAAATCGAAACGATAAAGGCAACTGAAATGAGTCCTAAGAAAACGAAAAAAACAGGTGTATAACTGCCTGAACGGTCATAAATTTGTGTTACAATTACCGGACCGAATACACCGCCAAGTGACCATGTTGTTAGCAGAAAACCATGAATGGCCCCTAGTTGTTTTGTTCCAAATAAATCTCCGACAAAGGCTGGTAGGTTCGAGAAACCGCCGCCGTAACAACTTACAACAAGTAATATAAACAGCTGAAAGAGAATAACACTCGTTGTAAATGGTAGTGTTAAGAATGCAACTACTTGTATCGCAAAGAAAATGACAAACACATTCGGTCGCCCAATATAATCCGATAAAGCGGCCCAACCCAACCGGCCACCTCCATTAAAAATCCCCATGATCCCAACCATTGTGGCGGCCGCAGCTGCTGATAACCCTACTACTTCCTGTGCCATTGGCGAAGCAACGGCAATCATCATAATTCCAGCCGTCGTATTAATCAGCATCATCGTCCATAGCATCCAAAATCGTCTTGTCTTGACCGCTTCAAATGCTGTAAGTTGTTGTAAATCTTTTTTGACAACTTTTTTTCCAGACGCGATATCCTTTTTCATATTAGCAGGCATCCAGCCATCCGCTGGTGGAGCGATATAAAGAGCTCCAGCTACCATTAATAAGAAATAACAGGCACCCAACACATAAAAGGTAGATTCAATCCCAATTGAGCTCATTAAACTATCAGCGACTGGTGCAGTAATTAATGCCCCTGAACCAAAACCAAGGACAGCCATACCCGTTGCTAGCCCGCGACGATCCGGGAACCATTTTACAAGCGTCGATACAGGAGAAATATAACCAATTCCTAGCCCTAAGCCACTTGCAATCCCGTACATTGCTAAAAATAATGGAAGTGAGTCAATCATTATCGCAACACCTGAACCCGCCTGCCCAATTCCGAAAAGGACAGCAGCAACCAAAGCTGATTTTCTTGGACCACTCTTTTCCACGAATTTTCCAAAGAAAGCAGCCGAAGTACCTGCTAATCCCATCATGATCGTAAAAGCAATGGTAACTTCTGTAGCTGTCCATCCCATCTGTTCACTAACCGGGTAAGTATACACACTATAAGCATAAGCCCCACCAATTGACAGGTGGATGGAGATTGCGGCCAAAGCAATTAGCCATCTGTTTTTCATATGTAAATCCTCCTCTTCGTTGCACCAATTTTTGAGAGCTTCCTCTGCTCCGTTCCATTGAAAGCCCTTACATTAGAAGTATATAATAAATTGACTAAATAATACAACAATTTAATTAATTGTATAAATTTCGAATACTACCCTTTGCTCATTTCCCCTTTACTTAAAAGACCCTATATTGAAAAGGTAGCGGTTTATGGTTGTTTAAAATTTCGCTCAAAAAATTATATAACAACCGTAGAGGTTATATATGGTGATTGCACTGGAAGAGTGGCGTTTGTAGGACAGTTTGAGACTTATTATTTCTCTTTTGTCTTTAAAATGTGGTTATTGGACATTCTGACTACCTTCCCTTTCTACTTTGTCCTTTAAACTTGGAATCTTGGACATTCTGACTACCTCCACTTTCTCTTTTGTCCTTGAAACTTGGAATCTTGGACATTCTGACTACCTCCACTTTCTCTTTTGTCCTTTAAACTTGGGATATTGGACATTCTGACTACCTCCACTTTCTCCTTTGTCCTTTAAACTTGGGGGATTGGACATTCTGACTCGCTTCCTTTTCTCCTTTGTCCTTTAAACTTGAGTTATTGGACATTCTGACTACCTCCACTTTCTCTTTTGTCCTAAAACAAATCTAATAGGAAATCAAAAAAGACTCAGAGATCCATTCACCTCTAAGTCCTTTGATTCGATACTAATCATAGCATCTTTATTGCCAATTAATGATTTTCCACATTTAATTCAAGCTTCATTGCTTTAGCTATTCGTTTTGGTATGTCTGTATTATTTAGAACACCATGGAATAAGTGAGAGGATGGACCATAGGCATAGAGTGGAACATCGACTCCTGTATGAGCCGTTGTTGACCAACCAACATAAGCTCTCTCGCTCACGATCTCATTAATGACAATCACAAGCACCTCATCACTTGCTTCCATAATACGCTCTTCCTCTTCTTTGGTCAGCTCGATGTTGGTATAGCGTACCAAAACATCATGTGCATTGCTTCTTTCTTCATTTAATTGACTTGCCATATAGTTTCCCGTCGCACTGACATCATGTAAAATGTCAACATTGGCTAAGTATTCATCATAACCCCCAACCGTCATGCCACCTGTCTCATGATCCCCTGCTACAACGACTAACGTATTCCCATCTTGTTCAGCAAATTCAATCGCTTTTTGTATAGCTGCTTCAAAGGCCTCAGTATCGGTCATAGCCCAAGCCGCATCATGAGCATGTCCGGCCCAATCAATTTGACTACCTTCGACCATTAAGAAAAAGCCGTTTTCTTGCTTTGATAAAGTTTGAATCGCGACTTCCGTCATCTCAGCTAGGCTCGGTTCATTTGTAGTAGATTCACGCTCTAATTCAGAGGCCATCGCATCAGCTGCAAACAACCCTAACAGTTTAGGATAATCCTCTTGAATAGCTAACAGTTCATCTCTTGTCTCTACAAATTGAAATCCCTTCATCATCGCTTCTTCAACGACATGCTGTTTGGGTTGGGTCCCACCTTCTGATTCGGGTAGAAAATTACTTTTTCCTCCCCCCAAAAGAACATCGACCTTCTCAATCATTTGCAAGGCTATCTCTGCTTCACTCCCTCTTGACTCCACATGAGAAGCAAAAACGGCCGGAGTCGCATGTGTAATAGTTGAAGTCGCAATCAGCCCTGTTGATTTTCCGGCTTCATTTGCTGCTTCAAGAATCGTCTTCAGCTCTTCTCCATCTGATGAAACACTTATCATTCCATTATTTGTTTTTACACCAGTTGCCATAGCAGTTCCTGCCGCAGCAGAATCCGTCACCCAGTTATCTTCTGAATAAGTTTTCATCATTCCAACAAGCATCTGATCAAAAATCGTTTCTTCTCCTTTATAAATGCGATAGTTTGTTGCATAACCCGCCGAAAAACCATCAGGAATCATAAAAATCACATTCTTGGTCTCTTCTCCTGAGGAAGCTTCCTCATTTACTACCTCTTCTGCTCCTGCATACCGAAAAAAGAAAATAACAGCTACTAAAATCACAAAAAAGCTTGCCACTACTCCGACCGATTTAAAAGTCTTCATTATCTCACTCCTCCTAAGTAATAAGTAACTTACATTTAAAAGTATATTGGATTATTATTAAGCTCCCTTAAAAGACAAGTAAAGGAAGATTAAGCTTGTATGAAGTTTCTCTGAGCAATTGCAAAAATGAATTGCTTTTAACGGAAAAATGATTTCAAATATACATCCTTTTCCCTATCAACTTTGCTTCTAACCAAAAAAAATAAATTATTTCAGAGGGACGAGGTGTAGAGTTCAGTGAAGATTGGTAATGAATTTCCGCTATCTCTCCAATTTCGGTTCGAATAATCAGCAATTCGTAATAAAAACCACTCACAGCCAGCGTTTTCGTTATAAATTCCAAATTAGGTAAAACTGCCTCTTTCATCCCCCACAAATATAGTCCAAGCAGAAAAAAAGAGGCCCCAAAATCCATAAAATGACTTTTGGTAACCTCTTCATATTTATACTTTAAACTTTTGAATAAGAGTCTGTAACTCCTCTGCTAATGTAGCTAATGTTACTGCTGTAGCTTGATCTCTTCCATCGAGGCAAGTTGTTCTTGGGTAGCTCCTGCCATTTCATCGGCCACGGATGCATTTTCGCTGGCAATAACAAGCAGTTGATTCGACGTCGAATTCACCGCCTCTATGTTTTGGGAAATTTGCCCTGAAATAAGAGCAACCTCCTCCATTCTTGGAACAATATCCTGAAACCCTTCCATAATCGCTTTAAACTTTTCTGTCGTATTTGTAGAAATTTGCAATTTTTAGCTGAAAAGTCATACCCGGAATATTCTAAATATAGACCCAAACTAGTAGAAAATCATTCAAAATAGCCGACCACATAAATAGCAGTCGACCCGTTAGAGCATCTTATAGGAGTACACTAAAAATTCAATCATTCTATCTATTAATAATGGTGATGCTCCTCTGCTGCGATGGCAATTGCTTTCGTTTCGTGCACAGTTCCATGCGGATGATGTGGAGGAGCATAAATGGAATACAGTTTTAACGGGATGGGACCTGTATTCAGTAGATTATGCCATTTCCCAGCTGGTATAATGATCGCATCGTCTTGTTGAACATGTTGCACATAAGTTAAATGGTTTGGCTGGTCTCCCACTTGAACAAGCCCTTGTCCCTGCTCAATCCGTAAAAACTGATCATTCTGAGGATGTATTTCTAAACCAATATCATCCCCGACATCAATGCTCATTAGCGTGACCTGTAAATGTCCACCTGTCCATAAAGCCTTACGAAATGATTGGTTGTTTTTTGTAGCACTATCAATGTTGACAACATAAGGTTGTGGCCCATAATCCCTGTTGAAATGATTTAATTGATGATTTCTTAAAGGAACATTCGAATGATTCATCCGTCTATTTTGATAATAAAAATATGGAATATGATTAAACATGGCACTCTTTCCTTTCTAAAATTCACCTACTCTACCTCATCATATGCCCTTGTGATTAGAAAGTTCTTACTATCCATTCAAGTACTTAACTTCTTACTCAATGGAGCTTTATTTTTATTGTTGGCTTTTATCGTGGTAAAATAGAAACAGAATAATATCAATTAAGGAGATTTGATTCATATGGCCCGCTTGAATGAAGCCGATTTAGAACAAAAGAAACTAGAAAGAAAAGAACAAATTGAATCCCTCTTAATGGCTATCGGCTTACCAATTGCGATTATGGTCATGTTCGTTTATGTTTTTGGGGGTGCCATTCAAACGGGCACCGATTATGTTAATTATGTGGTTCCTGGCGTCATTATTACATGTGTCGGATTTGGAAGTTCTTTAATTACGATCAGTGTTACACAAGATATGGTAGGTGGTTTGTTTGAACGCTTCCGCACGATGCCACTCCTCCCGTCCTCTTTAATGCTCGGTCATGTCATCGGAGGGTTTGTTCGTAACGCGATGGCAACGACCGTCATTTTCCTTGTGGCATAACTTATTGGCTTCCAACCAAATGCAAGCTTTCTCGATTGGCTCGGAGTCATTGGCATTTTATCTTTTTTTATGTTTTCTTTAAACTGGCTGTTTGTCGCAATTGGCTTACTCACTAAAAGTGTCGAAACCGCCAACGCTGCCACATTCCCGATGTTATTTTTACCCTATGTAAGCAGTTCCTTTATTCCGACAGAGACGATGCCTTCTTGGTTACACGCTTTAGCTGAAAACCAGCCGATGACCCCGCTTATCGAAACGGTGCGTGGACTGCTGCTTGGGACACCGATTGATAACAACCTTTGGTTAACGTTAGCCTGGTTTGGTGGTTTGTTTATCATATCATTTGTACTTGCCACTCTTTTATTTAAAAAGCGTAAACAGAACTAAACAGTCGTTCTTACTAAACAGCCTACCACATCGTATATAGACGATGTGGTAGGCTGCTTTTCCAATATATATATTTACCTTACATTCATTTCACTCGGTTTTGGACCTTTGCGTTCGTTACGGTCAAGCTGATTTATTTGTTCCATTTCCGCTTGCGTTAGCTCAAAATCAAAGACATCAAAGTTTTCTTCAATTCTTGATGGCGTGACGGATTTAGGAATGACAATCGAGTTATTTTGTAAGTGCCAACGGAGAACAACTTGAGCAGCTGTTTTTTCATGAGTTGCTGCAATGTTTTGAATCACATCAAGATTTAAAACTTCTCCCCCTTGTTGTAATGGGCTCCATGCTTCTACGTAAATATCATGCTTAGCACAAAACTCTTTTAATTCTCTTTGAGCTAAATACGGATGACATTCCACTTGGTTTAAGACGGGCTTTACTTCACATTCAGCCAAAATTCTTTCTAAATGGTCAATGTCAAAGTTACAAACACCGATCGCTTTCACACGACCATCGTGGTATAGCTTTTCTAACGCCTTGTATGTATCAACATATTCGTCAAATTCAGGCGTTGGCCAGTGCACTAAATAAAGATCCACATAGTCTAATCCAAGTCTTTCTAAACTTTCATCAAATGCTTTTAAAGTATTTTCATAACCTTGATCCGAGTTCCAAACCTTTGTTGTAATAAATAATTCTTCACGTGGGACAGATGATTCTTTTAAAGCTTTTCCAACACCGTTTTCATTTTGATAAATCATCGCTGTATCGATTGAACGATAGCCTGTTTCAATCGCCTTCGTTACCGCTACTGTTGCTTTATCATCTTCCACTTGCCAGACACCAAAGCCAAGTTGAGGCATTTTTAATCCATTATTTAACGTTATGTGATTCATTCGGCATCTCTCCTCATTTAGATGAATTCCGATAATTTAATATCGTTTATCATTCATATTATCGCACGTCCTTTAAGAAACCCCAAAAAGAATGCTCGCATTTCCCAACAATCTTTTCGACAAAATTTCCCCTGCAATCCTAGCATCAGGGTAGCCTTTATCAATACATTAGATCGCTTTTTAGTTAAATCGCAGGTGGACCAAATTTGCCCTCTCGATAATCGGTATAAGCTTGTTTAATTTCTTCCATTGAATTCATAACGAAAGGACCATAAGGAACAATTTCTTCTTTGATCGGAGTACCAGAATAGATTAGAACTTTAGAGCGTCGACTGTTTGACTTGATTCTAAATTCACTTTGCCTTAAGGAGTCTCCACCTTCATTATATGTAAGAGTAGCAACCCCATGTTTTGTTAAACGCACCACGTCTTGCTCATTCCCCAAATCTAGATCGCCCGATAATACATAAAGGAAAGCATTATGAGCTTCAGGTAAAGAATGGATGTAATTTGCTCCTTTTTCAAGATTGATTTCCGCTAATGTTATCGGGACGACTGAATCAAGCGGTCCTTTTACTTCACCAAAATCACCAGAAAACACTTTTACAGAGCCCCCTTCAATGTCCATTACCGGAGCATCCTCAGCATAAATATTTTGATAAGATGTTGCCGTTTTCCGGAGATTTTTCGGTAAATTCAACCACAACTGTAGCGTATGAGCAATATCATCCTCCACTCCCTCTTCGGCATGGCGAGCCGCCCAGCCTGCATTCATATATTGAACATCACCAGGCTCTAAAATGTCTCGGCCGCCTCCATTATCAATATGTTCTAATCTACCATCTACTACATAAGTAATCGTTTGAAATCCACGATGAGGATGATCAGAAAATGCTCCTCTTTTAAACCAATCTTCTGCCATTAAAATAAAAGGATCAAAATCAGCCCAACGATCAACTGGTAAGATCCAGCCTTTTTGAATAAACGGAAAAGATGCTTGTTCGTACTTCACATACCAGTGATCCTTAACTTTTCTTTGGAAATTCGACGTCTCTTTGTTCATTTTATCACTCCTCCATAAATACTTAACGTATCGCAACAAGTAGTTTATATATCCAGCTACTGATTTATTCTTAATAACCTTTTCAAAATCACTAAAAAACTAACATACTTTCTAAACAAAAAAGTATGTTAAGTTCTTTTAAAGCTTAAAAGAAAGCTTTTAAATAAGCAATTGATTTGCTCCTACTCCTTCTCTTATCTCGAAAACCCAAACATACACTCGCTCCCATACAAGCTTATTAACCAAATATAGAGTATAACCAATACATGAAGATAAATAATAAAAATAAGCAGGGTTTTAACACCACTGCTTATTTTTACATCTAAGCTATATTTTTTTATCTTCCAACGAAACGCCTTTCACACGATAATGAATCTTTATGTTACTGAAAAATTCATCAGCTCCGGCCTCAAATGCCTTAACATGGATGTCCTTAACTAATGTCATAATAGAATCAAAATCACCTTCTACAACGGTTTCTAATGGTCCCACTTGATAACGTAATCCAGAATTTTCGATTGTTTCAATTGTTTCCTCAATGATCCCACCAGTGTGGTCTTCCTTTTGGTTTGGTAATAACTGAAATCCAGCTAAGACTGTCGTCATTTTTTTACCTCCTCTTAATGAAATAAAGATATATTTTGGAATTTCCCTAATTATCGATTGTTAAACGTCAATCTTATATCGTTCAATAAAACGTTACAAACGACAAGCCATGCCAAAACATTTTCATCATTTAATTACTGCCATTTGAATAAAAATTCAATTTTTATTCAAAATAATACTGTGCTTTTAATCTAAAGGAGATGAATAAATGAAAGAAAGAATGTTTAAGTGGTTGTTAATTATTGGGCTTCTATTTTGTTATCAAATGACAGATCTCATGACCGTTTCTGCCAATAAGGATACAGCAGGTGATGTTTCACAGCAGTGGTGGAAAAAAGATAAACCTGATAAAGATTTTCCTGATCTTAGAGGAGGACCTGAAAATCCAGAACGACAACGGCAGCAACCCGTTGACATGAACCTCCTACAACAACGCTATCCTGACACGTTTATTTTACAAGGGCCTACAGATCAAAACCGTATTGCTTTAACTTTTGATGACGGTCCTGACGCACGCTTTACCGAAGATGTATTAGACGTACTAAATCAATACAATGTTCCAGCAACCTTTTTCTTATTAGGCTCAAGAGCCGTTGCTTATCCTGAAATTGTGACGCGAATTCAAAATGAAGGTCATGTTATTGCCAATCATACTTATTTCCACCCTAACCTTGTTGATGAATCTGACATTGAAACTCTAGAAAGAGAAGTATCGAGAACAGAAGATGCTTTGAATGACATTATTGGCTACCGCACAAGTTTGTTCCGTCCACCATATGGCTTTTTATACAATGAATTAGTTGAAAAACTAGCAGAAATGCAATATTTAGTTATTGGTTGGTCAGTCGATTCATTGGACTGGCAGGAAGACCCGCCTGAGACAATTGCTGCAAATGTATTAGATAACGTTCAACCAGGTGCAATTATTCTGATGCATGACGGGGCCGATTGGGATGGAGATAGAACCAATACGATCGAATCTCTTCATCAAATTATCCCGGCCCTGCAAGAACAAGGTTACGAATTTGTCACCGTACCAGAATTGTTGAATGTTCCATTTGCGAAATAGACAGTATAGAGAGGCCGTCTCAATCTTTTGGACGGTCTTTTTATTTACAAATTAAAATGAATGGTTTTAGGCGAATGAAAAATGAGCCATCAAAAAAAAGATCCGTTTTCGCAAAAGCACTTTCACCAGAACAAATCTCTTTGACCAATCGCTGTCTTATCCATTATCTATTTCAACTTTTCTGCAATGAGTGATGCCGCTTTTTTAGGAGTCATTCGATAAAAGAAGTCCATGAGCTTTGAATCTTTACCAGCCAAGACTCGGTATTGGTTATTTTCTGTACCTTTTACAATCGGATTAATTATGAACTAGATAGCGATTGACTTATTTCAGTAAGTTAATGGCTTTTTATAATCAACCTTTGACGGAAGTTGAGCAGCGATCACAAAAGCCTCTTAATATTTAATATATTAGGTCTATCAAACTATTTTTTGAATATGTGTTTCTCTAAAATGCTCGGTATATTTCAATCCAAACCCTAATGCCCGATCCATACAAATATGAGCGAACCAAATAAGGGCAACCATAAGTAAACTCGATACACCCATCGACAATGCGAAAATGATACAAATCATTGGAATAATAAAACTATGTCCTACATTATATAGACGAGCCCCGAACTGATTATTAATGAAGTACCCAATCATTGTTACATCAGGAAGTAATAAAAAAAGCGCAAATAAAAATAAAGAGTAATCAAGATAGATATAAAGAAATAGACACAAAAGAAATGCAACAGCATATTCAATCCTTATCAAACTCTGTAGAGACATACCCTCTAACCCCCTTGACCATTTTCCGATATAGCTCATCAAACTTTTCTTCCATAAGTTTTTTATTGTCTCTATACATTCCTGTATCAATCATATTTTGAACCTTTTGTAAGGAAAATAAAGAAAGTTGAAGAAATTCCATTTGATTTTCAATTTCTACTATCTTTTTCTTAAAAACCTTTGACGATTCTTCCATACATTCAATTGAAGGAGGCTTTTGCTCAAGAGTCAGAATAAAATCAATTTCTTGCAATGAAAATCCTAACTGCTTTAAGACTAGTATTAACTTCATCTGCATTTCAGATTTTTCATCATAAAATCGATACCCATTTTCTGATCGAATAGGACTGAGCAAACCTTGTTTTTCATAATAACGAACGGCATCACTACTTAAATGAAACTTATTAGCAAATTCTTTAATATACATGTTTTCTCCTCCTTACCATTAGGCTAACATTGGAGTATACTCTAAGGTCAAGATGATTTACAGAAGATTCAAATTTAATAGAAGATCGACTGCCACTCGCAAGTTGACCCCCTACGTAAAATCATAAAGGAAGTTCCCAAATGGTCAAACATATGACTTTTTAGAGAACAGCTCTTCTTTTTGTGCCGAGTTCCGCCTTGTTCGTCTTATATTTTTCGGCTGCTCTCCCTTTTACGCTGAGTTCGGCCTTGTTTGGCTTATAATTTAATCGCAACTCTTCCTTTTACGCCGAACTCAGCCTTGTTCGTCTTATATTTTTCGACAACTCTCCCTTTTACGCCGAACCCAGCCTTGTTCGTCTTATATTTTATGCCAACTCTCCTTTTTTACGCCGAACCCCGCCTTGTTCGTCTTATATTTTATGCCAACTCTCCCAATTCAAATTACGACTCGATATTATCTTCTTCCTCAAATGCAACTTCTTTTTCAAAGTTTACACTTAACTTGAAGCTTGAGCTTACCTACCACACACGGAAACAGATTATATATCCATACTCACTGAAAAACAGTTCGAGAAGCCCAACCCTTCAACGAACTGTTTTTTATTTAAGATTTTTTGAGACATACCCTATTCCTAGTACATTTAGCTATTTATATTGAGACTCTGTTAACTTATCTTTTATTCCTTTTAAGTTTGCAATGATTCTTTCATTTTGTTCCACTTGTTTTTCTGAATTTATTTTTATCGTTCTAATCCAGCCCATAACAAGCGCCGTTAAAATGACCAATATAATAAATAATAACAAAAAATCGTCCCCTTTTATCGCCAAAATCATCTTCATTATAACAAATAAAAGGTTATGAACTCTTTATTTTTTAATAAATGCTCTCTTTTTAGCTCACCCTCAGCTTAAGAAAGAAACCGAAAAAGGGTAGTAAATCATTATGCTTCCGTTGTTTGTTTAATCGCTTTTTCTAATTCTTGTTGGTGAAATTCCTTTTTCTCATCGTCCCATAAAAACTCGTTAGCCATATAATCGATGATGTTATTCTTATAGCGTGCCACAGTTGCCATATCAAATAAAATAGCTCCTGTTCTTCTATTGAAAAAATCGATTGGAGTTGCTGCCATTTCATAATCAACCGCATATTTTAACTTCGCCCACAGGACAATCGGCAATTGAAAACGTGCCGCTTCTTCTTCTCCAGCTTTTTTCACAAATTCGAATATAATAGGGCTATTTGAACCGTATAATGAAACTAAATGATCCGCCTCTTCCCGTTTTAAACCAGCTGATAGTCCAATTTTGATTTGTTCTTCTTTATAGTGCTTGAAACCTTTACTTCCACCGACATCCCCCCCTGAAATAGGGATATTTTTCGTTACACAAGCACTAAACTCTTTGTTTGTTTCTTCTTTTAATTCCTTTGCTAACAAATCAACAATCGTTTCGGCCATTTTTCGATAACCCGTTAATTTCCCTCCAGCGATCGTTATCAAACCGGATTTCGAATGCCAGATTTCATCCTTACGCGATATCTCTGATGGATCTTTTCCTTCTTCCCAAATCAGTGGTCGAACTCCAGCCCAGCTTGATTCTACATCTTCTTCGCCAACAGAAACCGATGGGAACATAAATTTTATTGCCTCTAATAAATAGGTACGATCATCATCTGTCATTTTCGGATCAATTGGATCATTTTCATAAAATGTATCCGTCGTCCCGACATAGACTTTGCCATCACGTGGAATCGCAAAAACCATTCGTTTATCAGGTGTATCAAAATAGACTGCTTGACCCATTGGGAATTTCGATTGATCAATGACAATATGGACCCCTTTTGTTAGTTTCAAGGATTTCTTTTCTTTTGAACCGTCTTTTTGTCTAATCGTATCCACCCAAGGACCTGAAGCATTAACAATCTTTTTGGCATAGACTTCATAGCGCTCACCAGTTAGTTCATCACGAACAACTACACCTACTAGCTGACCATTTTTGTACAATAATTCATCCGCTTTGGAATAATTTAATGCAATCGCTCCTTTTTGGTGGGCTGCTTTCATTACTTCTAGTGTGAGGCGGGCATCATCTGTACGATACTCAACGTAATAACCTCCACCTTTTAGGCCCTCTGATTTGACTAAAGGTTCCTTTTTTAATGTTTCATTCATAGAAAGCATTGAACGTCGCTCTGCTTTTTTTACTCCAGCTAGAAAATCATATACTCTTAAACCGATAGAGGTACTAAATTTCCCAAACGTTCCGCCTTTATGAATCGGTAACAGCATCCACTCCGGTGTCGTCACATGTGGACCATTTTCATAAACAACTTCTCTTTCTTTCCCTACTTCCGCTACCATTTTCACTTCAAATTGTTTTAAATAACGTAAACCACCATGGACAAGCTTAGTGGAGCGACTTGAAGTACCAGCCGCAAAATCTTGCATTTCAATAAGGCCCACCTTCATTCCTCTTGCTGTCGCATCTAAGGCTATCCCTACTCCTGTTATCCCACCACCGATAATTAATACATCTAGTGTTTCATCTTTTAATTGTTGTTTGATTGACTCTCTTTGTAAGTTTGAAAATTTCATTTGATTTCTCTCCTTCTTAACGAGCAAATTTTAGCTTCAAATAAAACAAAAAGAGACCAAAATGCACTATTCGCTCAGAATAATGCTTTTTGGTCTCTCCGAATCTCCTACCGAGTTATTAACTTAATTTCATTATAACATGTTTCCTCTATAATAGATACGTTAAAGTCTTATTTAAATGCAGTCGCTGCAAAAATAGCTTTCTTCCAACCCGCATAAAGTTGCTCTCGTTTTTCTTCCTTCATCTCAGGGATAAAACCTCTCTCCTTTGCCCATTGCTTAGAGATTTCCTCTTTATCCTTCCAATAGCCAACCGCTAACCCTGCCAAATAAGCCGCTCCTAAAGCCGTTGTTTCGCTAATATTCGGACGTTCCACTGGCACATTTAAAATATCAGCTTGGAATTGCATCAAGAAGTTATTATGAACAGCACCACCATCAACCCGTAAAGCCTTCAATTCAATCGCTGAATCAGCTTCCATCGCAGAAAGAACATCCTTTGATTGATAAGCAAGCGATTCTAAAGTAGCTCGAATAAAATGTTCCTTTGTTGTTCCACGTGTCAGCCCAAAGGTTGCACCGCGTACATCACTATCCCAATATGGTGTCCCGAGCCCTACAAAAGCAGGTACAACATACACACCATCAGTAGAATCAACTTTTACCGCGTAGTCTTCGCTATCCTTTGCATGTTGAATCATTCTCATGCCATCTCTTAACCATTGAATCGCCGAACCCGCTACAAAAATACTTCCTTCTAGAGCATATTGCACTTTTCCATCAATTCCCCAAGCAATCGTTGTCAGTAAACCATGCTCCGATTTCACCGCTTTTTCTCCTGTGTTCATAAGCATAAAGCAGCCTGTACCATACGTATTTTTGGCCATTCCTTCTTCAAAACAAGCTTGTCCAAATAAGGCAGCTTGCTGATCACCAGCAACTCCTGCAATTGGAACTCCTTGTCCAAAGAAATGATAATCAACTGTATGGGCATAAACTTCAGAGGAAGGCTTCACCTCAGGAAGCATCGAAGCTGGAACACCTAATATATCAAGTAATTCTTCATCCCATTTCAAATCGTAAATATTAAACATTAATGTCCGTGAAGCATTCGTATAATCGGTCACATGGGCTTTTCCTCCAGATAGTTTCCAAATTAGCCAGCTATCAATCGTGCCAAATAACAATTGACCGTTATCCGCTTTTTCCCTCGCACCATCCACATTGTCTAAAATCCACTTCACCTTTGTTCCAGAAAAATAAGCATCAATTAAAAGCCCTGTTTTTTCCCTAAATAAATCATTATGACCGGCCGCCTTGAGCTCGTCACAAATTTCACTCGTTTGTCTTGATTGCCAAACAATTGCATTGTAAATCGGTTCGCCTGTCTCCTTATCCCAGACAACGGCCGTTTCACGTTGATTCGTAATTCCAATCGCTTCCACTTGTGCAGGTTGAACACCTGATTCTGCAAGCACTCCTGCTAAAACGGCAAGAACGGAACCCCAAATCTCATTAGCATTATGCTCAACCCAACCAGGCTCGGGAAAAATTTGTGTAAACTCCTTTTGGACGGTATGAACACTTTCCCCTTTTTTATTAAATAAGATCGCTCTTGAACTTGTTGTTCCTTGATCAAGTGATAAAATATATTTTTCCATTTTAACTCCTCCTCGATTATGATACTTTTTTGATTTCTTGTTGCTCAGAATTCCCTTTATACCCGAACATCCAAGCTAACGCTAATATAACTATAATAACAGCTAAAATCACCAAAACGATATTTGAAAAGTTCCCCATAAAAAATACCTGATAAAAGACTGCTCCATGTGCTCCCCCCATAATCGGACCTACTACTGGAATCCAAGCATATCTCCATTGTGATGAACCTTTACCATGAATCGGAAGTAAAAAGTGAGCAAGACGTGGACCAAGATCCCTTGCTGGGTTTATCGCATAACCTGTCGTACCACCTAAAGACATTCCAATAACAACAATTAATAGACCAACTGCAAGTGGATTTAAACCTTCTGTAAATTCATTGGCTCCGATAAAAAGTAACCCTAGCACAAGTACAAATGTCCCGATCATCTCACTTAATAAGTTTGAAAATGTATGAGGGATCGCTGGACTAGTCGAAAATACAGCAAGCTTTGCCCCTTGATCTTCTGTCGCACGCCAATGCGGTAAATAATGAAGATAAACTATAACCCCACCAATAAAAGCACCTAGTAGCTGTGCGACAATATAACTTGGGACATCCGCCCATAAGAAATCACCATTAATGGCTAACCCTATTGTAACCGCAGGATTAAGGTGAGCTCCACTAATCGAACCTACTGCAAAAACCCCCATTGTAACAGCCAGACCCCAGGCAATTGATATGACGATCCAACCACCATTATGAGAAAAAGTTTTCTTCAGATTAGCACCGGCTACCACACCACCACCAAATATAATGAGAATCATTGTGCCTATTAACTCTGCTGTAAACGCTGACATCCAATCTCCTCCATTCTTTTTAACAAAAGAAAAGAGACCCACAATTAAGCAATTCCCCTTCTCTACGAATACAAAGGGAAATGCATAATGTGAGTCTCCTAACCTCCGCCACATGTATTAACTTGATAGGCAAAGTATATATTAATCATGAAAGCGTAGTCAACCCTTTTTTTACAAGTTTTTTCTGTTTTGTTTACTCGTGAAAAATATCCCATAAGGACGTCTTAGAAGTCGTAATAGCCGAAGCTCCTGCCGCTAGAGCGTTTTTTATATCCTCTTCCGTCCTAATTAACCCGCCTGCCAAAATAGGTGTATTCACCTGCTCAAGTACTTCCTTAATCATCCACGGCATGGCCCCAGGTAAGACTTCGATATAATCAGGCTTCGTTTTTTCAATGAGCCTATAGCTTTTTCCAAGTGCATGTGAATCTATTAAGAAAATCCGTTGAATCGCCACGACTCCTTTTTGTTTTGCCTTTAAAATAACACTAGACTTCGTTGAAATCAGTCCATATGGTTTAAATTCCTGACAAATAAACTCAGTTGCATAATCATCATTTCGAATTCCTTGAATCATGTCGACATGATAAATCATTTCTTTGCCATTCGACTTTGCCATCTTAGAAATATTCTTTAATTGAGAAATATGAGTTTCTAAAAGAATCCCCACTTTAAAGGGACTTTTTAAAAAATTCTCAAACTCCTTCATATTTGATGAAGCAGGTAATATAGATTGATCCATAGCCATTCCCCTTACTTCTAGTATAGTTGAATACAGTTTAGCCGACAGGAAATTTGTAAGCAAGGGGTAAAGGGGGGTAAATGTTCGTTGTATAGTCCACTTATGCATCTTTTTCATTCACATTCATTATCCTCCCTACTTTTTGACTAATACAACACTTCTTCTTTGCCAAAACGAAAGACTATTTTGTATAGTAAGATAATACCGACTAAATTCGAGTGGTGACAGGCACTTGTCTGCTCAGCCACCTATCCCAAACGGAGGAATGTATCAATGACAAAGCGTCCTATCACAGCAGTTGACTTATGCAAATTCAAGTTTGTAGGCGATCCTCAATTGTCCCCAAACAAAGACAAAATCGCCTATGTTTTAACTCATGTCGACGAAGAAAAAGATGGCTATTATTCTTATATTCATATCAATAGTTTAAAAGGTGATGATACACAATTTACCTCACATTATTCGGAGGAACATTTGGTGAGAGACACTTCCCCCATATGGTCACCAGACGGAAAATCACTCGCCTTTCTTTCCAATCGTACAGGAGTAAATCAAGTTTGGCTAATCGCTTCTAACGGTGGTGAAGCGAGACAATTAACTACGGTAGAACAAGGGGTTCGGGAATTTATTTGGTCACCTGATGGCAATCAACTCTCCCTTACAATTAAAGGTGAATTAAATCATACAACGGTGAAACAAAAAGAAAAAACAGAAGCAAAAAGTGATGTAAAAATCATTACGAGACTTCGTTATAAAATGGACGGGGTAGGGATTCTAAACGAAGAACGAAAACATATTTATTTATTTGACATCCAGACAAAATCTTATACTAAAATAACAGAAGGGGAGCATGATTTTTCACAACCTCGTTTCTCTCCTGACGGTCAAAGCTTATTTTATATCGGAACCAAAACCGAAGATAAAGAATGGGGCTACCTCCCTGCGATTTGGAAATATGACATCGCTTCAAAAGAAGAAAAACTTCTTTACCAAGGAAATGGAAACCTTAACGCTCCATCTCTATCACCAGACGGGAAATGGTTAGCAATTGCCGGCCATACAAGAGGAGAAAGAAAACAAGGCAATACGAACATTCTATTAATCGCTTTAGAAACAGGCAAACTCACAAATTTAACAGAGTCGTTTGATTACACAGTTGGTAACCTAATAGGCGTTGATGCAAGATATGATACAGCTGAGCTTCGACTAATTTGGGACTCTTCTAGTTCCCACATTTTCTTTAGTGCGACAGTTGGTGGGGATTGTCAATTATTTAAGGTGAATTTAGACGGTGAAGTTTCTGTTGCCCTTTCTCCATCTGTTGCATCTGTTACCTCCTATGATATTATCACCACAGAGCAGGCTGTTGCTGTTCTCGCAACACCTTTTTCAACTGGAGATTTAGTCACCTTAGACTTAAATAACGCAAACCAGATCGAACCACTCACAAAGTGGAACGAAGAACTATATAACGAGATTCATTTAAGCACCCCAGAAAATTTTCATTATAAGAGTATGGACGGATCAGAGATAGAAGGGTGGATTTTAAAGCCTTATGATTATCAAAAAGAGCAAAAATATCCACTAATTCTCCAAATTCACGGTGGACCAGCTACCGCTTACGGCAATGGCTTGCATCATGAAATGCAATTAATGGCAGCTAAAGGCTATGCGGTTCTTTATACAAATCCACGTGGTAGTCATGGGTATGGACATGATTTTGTTAATGCTGTGATCGGTGATTACGGTGGTATGGATTATGAGGATATTATGGCTGGGCTCAATTATGCTCTAGAACATTATAAATACATCGATCACGAGCAACTTTTTGTAACAGGAGGAAGCTACGGTGGTTATATGACGAACGTGATCGTCACTCGTACAAATCGTTTCAAGGCAGCTGTCACTCAACGCAGTATTTGCAACTGGCATAGCTTCTACGGAACGAGTGATATCGGCTTCTATTTTACAGAATGGCAACATGGGCACGCTGATTTATGGAATGATTTCGAGAAATTAATCAAACTCTCACCTCTTCACTATGCCCGCAACGTCAAAACACCAATCCTTATTTTGCACAGTGAACAGGACTTACGTTGCCCAATGGAACAAGCAGAACAGTGGTATATCGCCCTTAAACGGTTAGGCGTCGAAACGAAACTCATTCGTTTCCCAGATGAGAATCACGAATTATCACGTTCAGGTAAACCTCAGCATCGAATAGAACGATTGGAGCATTTGATTGGATGGTTTGATGATAGACGTAAATAATAGTATTTACTAAGAAAAAATGGTTCTTTGCCTGAGTCGTAAGCAAAGAACCATTTTTTAGTTTGTACATGAACTGTTCCTGTCAACTCGTTAGCAAGGACGCCTTCTCCTTTTCGAAATTATTAATGCATCCCTTTCCATTCGCCTTGATTTTTTGATGATTTTTTCTGTTTAGCCTTTTCTTTATGTGCTCGATTTGCAGCAGCACTACCCGGTTCTTTAGCGAATTCTGAATCCGTTTTACTTGCATCAAACCCTTGCTTATTCTTTTGATCTGTTCCTGTTTTTCCACTTCTTTTTGCCATACAAAATCACTCCTTTTTTTATTATGAGAAAGAAAAAGAGAAATATACATTAGGATCAAACTAATCCCATTTCCCTATATATCCGCATAGGACATACTCTTTTGAGCAAAAATCCATAATTGATCACTCTTAGAACAGCTTGATGATTGAACTGTTTAGCCTGATTCCCGACAGTAGTGAGAATAAAAGAGCTACATTAGAAGGGCGGTTCTTCGGTTAATAGGGTCTTTTTAATGAAAAAAAAAGCTTCTTCACAAAACCATTCATATCCAACTGTTCAACATACATACACTGAATTATCTTTTCAGAAAAGGAGTGTGGTATATGAAATCTATTTTAGTGAAAACGGTTTCAGTTATGGTTATACTTTTATTTTTTCCCCCTTTCAAGCAAATGCTGGCTTTCTTGGTATCGGCAAACCTGGTCCGGGAGATCCGCCTGGCTCGTGGACAGTTGGTGAAATGCCAGAGGGTGATACAAAAACACCTCTTCTCTTCTTGCATGGCTTAAACAGTTCTTCCTCCACATGGTTTGAGTCAAACGATATGTACCAACAAGCATATGAACATGGTCACCCTACTGCGTATTTAAACCTTTATCCTGACCAATCAAACTGGGATAATGCCGAACTACTCACCGAAATCCTACCTGAGATCTATGAATACTTTGGCGAAAAAATGATGGTCGTTGCTCATAGCAAAGGAGGAGTCGACGTACAAACGGCCGTCGTTCATTATGATGCGAGTGATTACATTGAAAGAGTCATTACGCTCGGTTCCCCGCACCACGGCAGTGAATTGGCGAATTTGGCCCATAGTTCTTGGACTTGGTGGTTAGCTGAAATTATCGGGATGCGTTCAGATGGTACAGACGCTTTGCAAACCGGAAACATGGCTTATTTCCGAAGTCAAACCGATCCACTATTTGATCCAAGCACTGTTCCATTTTCAACAATATCCGGAACGGCATGGGGCTCTTTTGGCTCTGTCCTTTATTTTGGTGGACTTTATTTATCTATTTATGGAACAAATGATGGGGCGGTGACGTTAAACAATTCAAGACTACCCGGTGCACCTGAGATCGCCTCTTTGCCATTGGATCACTTTGAAATCAATCAAGGTCACCTCATTTTTCCTTATTTACAAGGAGAGCTTAATCAGCAAAACATAACCACTCATTCCGGAAGTGATGGGGCAAATATGATTGTTCGTGGTGGTGAATTGAGAAATGAAGCTGAACAACCATTCACCGTTGAGAGTGATGTAAATGAATTAAATATTTTCCTATTAGCAAGTGATGAACTTGCAGAAGCCTCACTTCATGCACCAAATGGAAAGTTATATCAGATAGAAAGTGTTAAAAAGGAGCCTGAACATAGTATTTTTTATGGCACATATGTACACCATTTTAAAGTGCAAGCACCAGAACCAGGAATGTGGGACATAACAATGAGTCACGATCACGACGCCTCTTATTTAGCGGTTGCCATGTTCGAAGGAGGCATCAGTGAAGCAGTTCAGATGAATTTATCGAACCTCCAAACAAGTTTAGACAAAAATGAGATTATCCTCAGTGAAACGTCTTATACTGTTTACATTAATGATAAAAAAATGAGCGATTCCTCCACCATTCAAAGCCTTCCATTGCAAACTAACCAATCACAAACGCTCACAATCGACATTGAAGGAAAAACAACGACTGGCCAACCGTTTGAACGCACCATTATCACCCATCGTTACATTGATGAGAAAGGAATTGTATACGATTAAAAGAAAGACGGCTCAAAAGAGAAGTTAACCTTTTGAGCCGTCTTTTTTGTGGAGAGGAATGTTGATTTCGTGGATTGGTAATGAAAACACTGCGTTTTAGGAATTATGGTGCTTATTCTCGCGGATTGGTAATGAAATCATCGTAGTTCTTGGCTTACGGAGCTTATCATCCCTTATTCGTAATGTAATCAGCACAATTCCAAAATTACAGTGCTTATTAACTGTGATTCGTAATGAAATCATCCTCGTCCCGAAATTACAGTGCTTATTAACTCTGATTGGTAACGAAATCTTCCTGGTCCCAAAATTACAGTGCTTATTAACTCTGATTGGTAACGAAATCTTCCTGGTCCCGAAATTACGGTGCTTATTAACTCAGATTCGTAATGAAATCCTCACCGTTCCGAGATTACGGTGCTTATCAGCTCTCATTAGTAATGAAATTATCACTTTCCCCTAATTACGGCACTTATCAACATTAACTCAAAATGAAATCCAGCCCCCTAAAGTTAAGGCACAAAGATTCACTGAATACCCCTAAACGACAAAAAAGGCATCCAAAAGTTTCAACAAATAAACTTTTGAATACCTCGTTAAAGCTTTATGATTTCACACTAAACTCAAACGTGCTATTCATTCACATTCTTTCTCCGGTTGTATAAATAAAGAATACTCGCCAACACCATTATACAAATGCCCAGAGCAAGATAATTATAAGAATCAGTCGCCGTTGACGGAAGAATTTGACCATCTTTTACCTTCCCACCGAGATCACTTTCAGAAATGGGGCGTTGAGCTTTTTCCACAGCACTATCAGTATCACCATCTTCGTCAATTGGTTCTTGAGGCTGTTCTCCTCCCTCTGCTACAAACTTTAGCTCCACTTCAAATTCTAGTCCTTGGAATTCATTTCCTAACTCAGTTGGAAATCTTATAATCAGTGAAAGGTCCTCTTCATGTTGTGTTTTTAAGTGTCTTGGTTCAAAGCCAGTGAAATCACTTAACTTTCCCTTATATAAAGGACCATTGACAGTCTCAATTTCTAATAAAAATTCATTATAAAGTTTTTTAGAGCCGCCTTGAAAGAGTGCTTCCGAATTATACGTAAAATCTTCAGAACCTCTGTTTTGAATCGTTAAGCTCCGTTCCGCCCAATCACCTGGTTTCATATTATCGACCTGAAATAAGAAACTATCAGGGGAAGTTGAAATATTGATCGGATTCGTTTCTGCAAGCGTTTGATGACTATATTGGATACTCAAGCTGACGAGCAGAAATACAGTTAGTGCTGTTACTAGTATATAGATAAACCGTGTTTTTTTAACCATATCATCACCTTCAGCTAATGCGTAGTTTACGACCGTATTAATAAAATTTCTAAACCGATTCCTTCATTTCCTCTACTTTCGTTACTTCCTCTAATTTGCTTTTAGTCTTATTATCTTTTTCGAGTTGAGAAATTCCTTGCCAGATTGTAAAGCCTGAGTATATGAGTAATAATAGCCCAGGGAGAATTAATAGTAGAGCAGCCCCTTCTTTTGACTGAGCAAAATTGCCAACATAGCCTGCATATGGAATGGTAAAACCAACATATTCAGCGATGATATTTTCCGATAAAACGAGAGCACTATCTGGGGCATTGTTATTATCCCCCTTCGTTTCATACATGACATGCTCTCCACTTTGAACGACATCGATGACTCTATGAGTAATGAATTTGTTTTCATTTTCCATAAACGTAACAATATCGCCTTCTTGAAAACGAGTCATATCCCCACCTGGTTTCACCGCAATGATCGAGCCTGTTTGAAACTCAGGTTCCATCGATCCAGATAAGACCGTTTTAAATTGGTAACCAAAAAGTTCTGGTTCTCCTCCAGACGCTTTTGAGGATATGACAATAAAAACCATAAACACCAATGATACAAATAAGACAAAGCTAATTAGACGACTACTCCATTTCATGGCTACTTTCATTTATTCGTCACCTTCTTCTGTAGATTCAGATTCTTCCTCTTCTTTTTCACTTTTGGACATTTCTTTCATTTCCACTTTATTGACCTCGATTTCTTGATCAGCTTCTTTACTTTCCTTTTTTGGCTGCTCCTCTGTCGGCTTCTCTTTTTCTTTTTCTTTTTCTTTCTCTTTTTCTTCTATCTTTTCTTTTTGGTTATCTTCATTTGATTTATCAGTCTTTTCTTTTTCTGAATCAGATTTATTGTCTTCAACTTTAGTTTCTGTCGGCTGCTCAGTATCTTCCTTCTCCAACTCTTCTTCCTGTACTACATCCTCTTCTGTTTTTTCTTCAATCTCTTCCGTCTCTTCAACTTCATCTATTTCGAGATCTTCTGCCTCTTCTATTACACATTCAATGACAAAAAACTTCTCACTCCAGCTTTCTGTTCTTTCTTCATAATCATCATCATAGCCTTCTCGTTGATAGAGCTTAAATATATATGTACCAATGTCAGCATTTTCAAATATAAGCTCCGTATTCTGTTCTTGGTTGATTGGATCAATTACCCCTTCACCAACCTTCTGACCATTCTTTTTGGGATCTTCATTTTCGGAATAATACACTTCATATTCTGTTGAACCAAACATGTCAAAACCATTGTTTATTACTTTGATGGTGATATCTATCGGGACACAAGCTTCAAAATCAGCACTTTCACTAATAAAGCTCAAATCACTCCCGTCCCACCAAGTTCCCGTTTGAATCGACATTTTCGTTTGATCAGAATCACTAAAAAAGGCAAAGGTATCGGATGTTAAGACAGCGGTAGACAGAACGACCGCATACCAAATCGCAAGGAGCTGTGCTAAGATAACTAACTTTTTATACTTTTTTCGATACTTAACAGCACGTAAACTTCTCATCTTCTCTAATCCTCCTATAAATAAAGGCCTTTTTATTTGCTATCATAAACGTACAAAGAATTTTATAGATTTATGATAATAAATATGGGAAAAAGGTGAGGGTGAACTCACCTTTCCAAGTTGAAAATGAATTATCTTTCTTCTCCATCTGTTTGGAAGCCTTCAAAAGTCCAAGTAAGATCTAAGTCTAAATCTTGAAGATCGTTTTGGGCTTTACCCGTATCATTAAATCTAAATTGCACGGTAAAGTCTGCTGTCTCACCTGCTTTAATTCCTGTGATCTCCTCTGACACTTCACCAAATATAGGATCTACAGTAACCCATTTTCCAAATAGTGGCCAGATAATCCATTGCCAATATTCATAACCTTCTTCTAACATAATTTCTTCTAGATTTACCTTAGTTGCTAAGTCTTCTGGTGTTAAATCACGTAAATCTTTTAAAGAGACTTCAAACAACACTTCATAATCTTCATCACCAGTCGTATTTTTAAGGAATTGAACATAAAGTTGTTCCGCGTATTTATTAGCTAATGGATTCGGAACCGCTTCACCATTTTTTGTCACTTTATACTCTGTCTTCAGATCGACATACTTCATATCCAAACTTCCGTTATTTTGAAGCTCAAATGACCTCGGCATCCAATCACCAGGTTTTATGTTTTCCATCGGAATTTGAACGGTTGGATCTACATCTAAAACAATTGTTCCTGACGCAAAAGTATTCGTTTGCGTCGCCGTATCACTAAAATAAGCAAACGTTCCTCCTCCGATTAATGAAATACCTAGTGCTGCTGTTAAGACACCCATCCCCAACTTTTTCTTAATACTCATAAATGATTCCATCCTTTCACCCTTTTGGGTATGTAGTTTTTATATGAACCTTTGCGATTACAAAGGTATCAACCGGTAAAACTATAACTCCAGAATTAATTCCTTTTACAGAACAAAAACCGCTAATAACTCACTTGATTTGTTCTGTATAACGAACTGTTAACCCTAGTATATTTCATGTGAAAGAGAAAGGCAAAATAGTAAAATCACGCAAAATACCTATATAACGAACAAATAACTTTCAATTACTCTCATTTACTCTATTTTAATAACTTTTTCACAATATTATTTAAATTCATTCTTTTTAGCGAACAAAAAAATCGACAGGTGCTGCCACCTGTCGATTTTTTAGCTTGTCGGAATTTTGGGTATTCCCCTCACCATTTGTGCAGCTTCTTTTACTTCCTCTACCTCACTGCCGAAACCAGCTTCTACAACGGCTGCATAACCTCCTTCCAAAATGGGAGCATCGGCAATACATACATTTGATGCATCATCCAATAATTCTATTGCCATTTCAGAATTCATTAATGCACTCCCTAAATCAAACAAAATTACGACACCTTTCTCCGTATAGACGGACTCAATTGCCTTTTTTATATCAAGTGCATTTGTCCCAATTCCTCCACCTGGTTCACCACCAGCAATTGCGATCTTCACATCTGGCTGCATTTCCGTCATTAATGCTTGCAACCCTTTTACAATATGATAGCTATGAGACACAAAAACAAGGCTGACTCTGTCTATCTTACTCACCCCTTTTCGCTAATGTTTCGGCCAAGCTTAAAAAGAGCAAGTAAGATGAATAGGCACCTGCATCGATATGACCAACAGAGCGCTTTCCTAAATAAGCAGCTCGGCCTTTTTTAGCTTCTAAAATTTCGGTTGCCTTCATACAACTTTCTGCTGTTGCCCGCATTTTCTCGTGATTCAAGCTATTGGCTTTTTCTAGTTCAGCGACTACAGGTGACCAGACATCGATCATCGTTTTTTCACCAAGGACAGCCTTCCCCCGCTGCCTAAGTGCCTTTTCGCCTTCTCTTAAAGCAGAAATGAACAGAGCGTCTTTAATTGTCTCTTCTATCCCTAACGTTTGAGAAATTTTTAAAAAAGCACTTCCATAAAGAGGTCCAGATGCCCCACCTATTTTAGAAATGAACGTCATCGCGACTGCTTTTAATACATTTCCTGGACAAGTAAACGTTTTAGCTTCAAGCACTTTCACTGCCTCTGCTGTACCTCTTGCCATATTGTGGCCATGGTCGCCGTCTCCAATCGCTTGATCTAAATCAGTTAAATAGCTCTTTTCGCTTGAGATTTTTTCTTGAAATTTTTTTATCCACCATTTAACCTCGATAGTATTCACGTTCTTCACCTCCATTTTACCCCTTATCGTTTAAATGCTACTGTATCAGCCTCTTGTTTTAAAAGTGTCTTCAACTGGTCGTCCAAACGTAAAATCGTAATCGATACACCAGACATTTCAAGTGAGGTCATCCATTCACCTACAATCGTATCGACTACTTGAAGTTTCTTCTTATCTAACAGGGCCTTTAAATTGTAATGTAAGACATAAAGCTCCATCAGCGGTGTCGCTCCAAGTCCATTCACCAAAATCGCTACTTCTTCTCTTTCTTGGAGATTTAAGTCATTATTCACTTTTTGAAATAGCACTTCTGCTAATTCCTTCGCCGTTAAAATCTTTGTCCGCTCGACCCCTGGTTCCCCATGAATCCCCGTCCCAATCTCTATTTCATTTTCTGCGAGCTGAAAACCTGGTTTGCCTGAAGCTGGTACCGTACAAGGCGTTAGTGACATACCCATAGATTTGACATTTTGAATGACCTTATTTGCTACGGATTCTACTTGTTCAAGTGATGCCCCATT
Organism: Alkalihalobacillus alcalophilus ATCC 27647 = CGMCC 1.3604; assembly: GCF_000292245.2. Lineage (GTDB taxonomy): Bacteria > Bacillota > Bacilli > Bacillales > Bacillaceae_D > Alkalihalobacillus > Alkalihalobacillus alcalophilus. The sequence goes on from NZ_ALPT02000003.1 coordinate 57,194, forward strand.
TGCAGCGAGGGCACCAGCAATTTTATGCACAAGAACGGTCCCAGCAATTCCCCTGCGTCCACTCGTAAATGAACTATCTTCAACGGCTACGTCATCGTTAACAATGACCTGTCGAACTTTAATTCCGTCTATCTCGGCCATTTCAGCAGCCATTTCAAAGTTCATGACATCACCGGTGTAATTTTTAATAATGAGCAGAACTCCTTTACCCCCATGTACTGCCTTAATCGCTTCATAAATTTGATCCGGTGTTGGAGATGTGAATACCTCACCTGCGACAGCCGCATCGAGCATTCCTTCCCCTACAAATCCTCCATGTGCCGGTTCGTGTCCACTTCCACCGCCGCTAACAATTCCTACCTTCCCGTTAACAGGTGCCTCTTTTCGTACGAGCACTGTCGTTCCTTTTAAACGGCGTAATCTATCAGGATGAGCCGCGACCATTCCTTCCAGCATCTCATCCACTACTGCTTCCACATCGTTTAAGATTTTTTTCATTGTTACTTCCCCCTTTAGGATTAAATGAACTTAAGATACAAAACTCTCATAGTAAGCGATTTCAGAAAAACTAATAAGAATTTTGAATTATTCTTTAAGCTTGTAATATCCTATTTTTAGTACTGAAGTTTTATGTATAATGTGATAACAATATTCTAAAATCTCTATATGCTGTGGGGCTTTTTCAAAGAGACGCACAAAATTTGGACAAAATAAAAAACCTCCTATCATTAGGAAGCTTTTCTACTTGTACCTGTTTCGACATTTCCCGAGAAATATCGAACGCCTTTTCTAATTTACAACAAACAAATAAGTTAGCTAAAATCTCCATTAAGGTATTTAGATAATAGCTTCCTTTCTACATACTCCCTGCCCTCAGGAGATAAATGAGTTCGCTCATAGTGAATAATATCTCCAAACACTCTATCTGCTAAAAATTTCACTTCACCAGTAAATGATGCATCCAACTTGGCATCATAACCGGATATTTGCACAAAAACCGATTGATGACCCGTACGAACAAAATCTATTACGTTGACACTATGCTTTTTCTGATGCACATTAATTCCCTCCAAGTTTCGACAGGTGTCTGTCATCTGTCGAAACCATGTTTCTTTTTTTATTTTCAATACGATTATAAGCTAATATAGTAGACCACATTAGAAAAGTCGCAATCGCACTTCCAAAAAAGAATAAAGTTAAACCAGGTATAAAATTAAATAGATAATAAACAGCTACCAATCCCGCTGCCATAAAGATTATAATATGTGGATTGATAAAAGAAACTAATAAACTCTGTTTAAAGTAATGAAGAAACTTCAAATCAAGATGAACATACAATGGAAATATAAGCATTAATAAAGCTAAATAAAAGAGTCCTATAAATACCAGACCAAAACTCAATAATGTATGAACCATTCCTGAAATCGTCCCTAAATAAATAAAGTTTATTACAAGAACATAACCAAAAACAACTAAAATAAGTCCAATGATATTTGATTTTATAAATTCCGTTTTAAAAACGTTAAAAAAGTTTTAAAGATCGGTACACTCTCTTCTTTCATTAACAGCATCCTTATGACCGTAAACATCGCTACTGTAGCTGGCATAAAACCGACAATAAACAAGCCTATTATCATAAAAAGTAGCCATAGTAAATTTATATAAGCTAAACGCATAATCCAATCTGAGATTGTATATAGCGGTGAATCTGCCCAACTTCTTTGCATCATTATCACCTTCTCTACAAATAGTATTAATTTCGATACTAACGAGTCGATTAAGACTCACCATCTATCATAGCCTCTAATAGATTAAGACCATATGAATAAAAAGGTCGTTCCTTTATCATCACAGCAATATAAGAGCTTGGTTCAGCGATTTCTAAATGTTGAAAAAAACTAGTATCGCTATTAACAGTTATTGCATATACATGTTCTTCTCCTGTTTGCTCATTTGTTCCTATATGTTGATTTTCTTCTTCAACAACCGCTCCAATCGAATCAAGAGGATGTAAAATAACCGGATCAAAAATGATCGGAAACAGCGATTTCTCAACTAAGTATATATCTCCTTCACCCGCTACCATTTCTACCGTTAGTTTTTCCGGAGAAGGTAAAAACATTTGCACTTCCATGCTCATACCTTGATCATTATTGACAGCTTCAAAATAAGCTTCAATCTGTTCAGTATATGAAAAGGGAAGATCAGAAAACACCATCATATTTAAGTGCTCCTTCTCACTAGAATCGCTACAGCCCGAAATAAATAGCCATAATACTACCAAAACCAAACCTACACAATACTTACCCTTCAAGTTATCACCTGCTTTTCTATACAAATGAAAGAGGAAAAGGGGCTGCCACCTAAGATTGTTAATCTCCTAACAAGCAGTCCCTTTCTTTTCTGTTCTTTTAAAGGAGCTGGAGTTTACTCACTTGTATATCCCCATTCAATATGAAGTACATATCACTCTCTTCTGGTAGGAGCGATAGTTCAACTTCCACTTCCTGCCAATCATCAGATTTTGGAAAACTAGCCTTGCCCATCATTTCTCCATCTAAACGGCCTAAGTGCACTCTTATTTCTCCTTCTTCTAAAAAAGAGAAAGCTGTGATCTTTATCTTTTGGCAAGGAATCGTTCCGTTCACTTGATGAAAAGCAATCCAACCTTGATTCCCTACTGTTCGTACACAATAATTTCTCCCTGCGTATTCATCAATAATTACATTCTCATAATCATCATAATTAAACGCAGACACACCATCATGTAAGTTGCGAGCCGGAATATTATCTCCATCAACCTGAATTTCCGTACAACAAGCTATATTTTTAGAGGAACTTCCGATCAATAAACTATAAACTCCCTTTTCCACACAATATCTTTCTTGCGTGACATCCCAAAATTCGAGTTTTGAAATAGGTACAGTAAATTCAATCTGTTTTTTCTCGCCTGATTGAAGGTGAACTCTAGTAAAATCTAATAATGTTTTGAGCGGGCGTTTGACTCTAGAACGTTCTGCTCGTCCATAAAGTTGAACAACCTCATCCCCAGCAAATCTTCCTGTATTTTCTATACTGATCGTCACTTTCACTTGATCATCAGGTGATAAAGTAGTCTCGTTCACTTGAATATTGCTGTAATTAAATGTCGTATAACTTAATCCGTGCCCAAAAGGATATAGGACTTCCCCTTCAAAATATTGATAAGTACGCTTTCCTTTAATAATATCGTAGTCCATGATATCAGGTAGCTGATCAACAGAACGATACCATGTCATACTTAGTCTACCAGCTGGATTATAATCTCCAAATAAAACGTCGGCGACTGCCTTTCCTAACTCTGGTCCAGCATGGGAAGTGTACATAATTCCACTTAAGTTCTCATTTGCCCAATTAAGAGCATATGGATAACTACTTACAAGGACAGCGATTGTGTTTGGATTCACTTGTTTAACCGCTTGAAGCAACTTTTCTTGTTCAGGAGGTAAAACAATATCCTCACGATCTATACACTCTTTTCCATTAATGAACGGATTATTTCCAAGAACCACGACTGCATAATCCTGCTCGGCTGCTGCTTTGACTGCTTCTTCAATCCCGGCTTCGATTACTTCTATCTCATATTGAGCTCCTGTTTCCACCGACTCTTTATCATGCTCCTGCACAATTAATGATTGATCATCGGAAATAACGACTCGCTTTTCGTCCCAAGACTGAAGCCTATACATTCCCTCACTATTTTCTATAAATTGAAAGCTTTCTTTCACAAACCATCCTCTTGCCTCATCTGCAGTAGCTGTCATCATTGCTTCACCTACTGTCACATACTTTCCAGTTGATAGTGATTTTAAGGTTTGACTTCCCCAGCCCCAATCCGTCCATTCAAATATCTCTGCTTCCTCAACCTTACAGTTAGCCATCAATTTATGATTAAATGATTGATCTAACCCTATATAACTGCCTGTTTGGACTGAGCGAATTCTAATTAAGGGATTACCTGATTTATGGATCACCTTTTTATTTTGAAGTTTATGCTCGATTGCTTCCAATGCAGTGATCCGATAGGATGGCGTTCCACTATACCAATCAACTAGAACATCGTCTGACAGTGGGCCAATGACAGCTATGGACTCAGTCGTCCCTTCATTTAAAGGTAAGAGACCATCATTCTTTAGCAAAACCACTTGTTCTTGGGCTGCTTGATAAGAAAGTTGCTTATGCTCTTTTGCAAGTAATTTCGATTCAGAGACAAAGGCATAGGGATTTCTTTCTTCATCAAACTCACCCAGCCTAAACCGTACTTTAAAAGTGTTAATGAGAGCCTTATCTAGATCAGCTTCTACAAGTAACCCTTTAGATAATGCATCTCTCATTGCTTGTAGCGAAATTTCCGCATCATCAGTAATACTATCAATTCCGCTCTTAATCGTATCAGCTAACGCCTCTGAATAAGTTTCATAGTATTTATGATCATTAACAATTCCTACTACATCTCCTGCATCGCTTACAATAAAGCCATCCATTCCCCATTCTTGTTTAACTACTTCCTCTACATAAGGATGAAGCAGAGCCGGTGTGCCATTAATCGAATTATAAGCTGTCATAATGGACTTCGCTTTTCCTTCCACAATGGCTGGCTTAAATGCTTTAAGATAATACTCATGCATATTCCTTGGGTCAATACTAGCGGAACACTTATCTCGATTTATCTCATTATTATTTCCAAGAAAATGCTTTAAAGTTGCGACAGACTTAAGATAATCGGGATCGTTCCCTTGCATTCCCTTTACTAGTTCTGTTGTTAATTGTCCCGTTAATTCGGGATCTTCGCCATAGGCTTCTTCTGTACGCCCCCAGCGTGGATCCCTTTCCATATCAACTGTTGGTGCCCAAAGGGTCAAACCATGTTTAGAAGGATCTTTTTGATAAAACACCCTTGCTTCATCGCCAATAACGGTTCCTATTTTATTCATTAAATCTTTGTTCCATGTGCTAGACAGTCCTATGTTTTGTGGAAATACCGTCGCTTCTCCTAACCAGGCAATTCCATGGGCCGCTTCTGTTCCTTGTTTATGAGCTTTAATTCCTAGCCTTTTAATTTCGGGCTGATGTTGCATCATTAATTCTATTTTTTCATCAAGTGTAAATCTGTTGACTAAATCTTTTACTCGGTCTTCTACTAATAGCTCTGTATTCTGAAATGGAAATTTTACTGCTTGAGGCACTGAAATCTCTCCTTATGTGGCGATTTTTTAGACACCTTTTACAATTGAATCGTAAACTCTTGAACCTTTTTCCCTGGTGATAACTTTACTCCAAATGTCGTTCTTTCAATGAATAGCCCCTCTGCGCTAGAGACTGAGTCCATCCCTCGAAGAATCATACTCCACGGTTTAGTAGGTACTTGGTTAAACCTCACTTTTAAAGCAGTTTCACTTTTTTCAATCATAACTGTGAACTCCTCTTCTCCATTTTGATTTCTAATGATAGAAGTTGCTGAACTCGTTATTTGAAAGACATGAAGCTCTACTTGCTCGGCATAATCATAATCTGGTTTTGTATCTGTATCACCAACTGCAATGATAGAATTAGGACGAGCAAATAATGGTAGACTCATATAATCATGATGCTCCTTTATCCATTTACCACCTTCAATCACTTCATTCGTTAAATAATTGGTCCACGAACCATTTGGCAAATAATAAGAAACAACTCCATTCTCACTAAACACGGGCGCTACTAGTAAGGACTCCCCTAACATATACTGACGATCCAAATAATCACATGAAGGATCACTTGGGTATTCTAATAACATCGCCCGCATCATAGGTATTCCAAGCTTAGACGAACGAAAGGCTTCATTATATAAATAAGGCATGAGCGAGCACTTTAATTTCGTAAAAAAGCGAATGACATCAACAGATTCCTCATCATAAATCCAAGGGACTCGGTACGATTTGCTCCCATGCAATCGACTGTGACTAGAAAGTAAACCAAAAGCTGCCCAACGTTTATACAAATCAGCAGGTGCTGTACTTTCAAATCCACCGATATCATGACTCCAATAACCGAATCCAGATAAACCTAACGATAACCCACCTCGAAGACTTTCGGCCATCGACTCATAGGTTGCATCACAATCACCACCCCAATGAATTGGAAATTGCTGCCCACCCGCCGTGGATGAGCGGGCAAATAAGGCCGCTTCACCGACACCTAATTGCTCCTCTAATAACTCAAAAACAACTTTATTATATAAATAGGAATAATAATTATGCATCTTCACTGGATCAGAATTGTCATAATAGACGACATCTGTAGGGATTCTTTCCCCAAAATCCGTCTTAAAGCTGTCCACACCCATGTCTAACAATCTTTTTAAGTGAGAGTTATACCATTCGCATGCTTCAGGGTTCGTGAAATCTACAATTCCCATCCCTGGCTGCCATTTATCCCACTGCCAAACATCACCATTTTCTTTTTTAATAAATATCCCTTTTCTACCGCCTCATCAAAGAGATCGGATTGTTGAGCAATATATGGATTAATCCAAACACATATTTTTAATCCTTTTTCTTTTAAGCGCTGTAACATCCCTTTTGGATCAGGAAATACCTCTTTATCCCACTCAAAGTCACACCACTTCAATGCTTCCATCCAAAAACAATCAAAATGAAAAACATGTAATGGGAGCTCTCGCTCGGCCATGCCTTGAACAAATTGATTAACGGTCTGTTCATCATAATTAGTTGTAAAAGACGTCGTTAGCCATAATCCAAACGACCATGCTGGAGGAAGAGCTGGTTTCCCCGTTAACGCCGTATAGTTCTCCAACACCTTTTTCGGTTCACCACCACCAATAATAAAATATTCTAATGACTCGCCTTCTACACTAAATTGAACTTTAGATACTTTTTCAGAGCCTATTTCAAAAGAAACGTTTTCTGGATGATTAACAAAAATTCCGTACCCTTTATTTGATAAATAAAAGGGAATATTTTTATAAGACTGCTCTGTACTCGTTCCCCCGTCTTTATTCCAAGTGTCAACTACTTGTCCGTTTTTAATAAAAGGTGTAAAACGTTCCCCAAGTCCATACAAATTTTCACCAACCGATATACCTAGCTCTTCTCGCATATAAGTCTTTTTTGTAGAATCCGTTATATGAGCCATCCCTTTATAACCGCTACCAGTTATTAATTCTCCGTCATATAAATACTCGGCCCCCCAACCACCTGTTTTCTTCATTTTCACTGTTAAGTTTCCACTTGATAATGAGAGCTCATCGTCATTTTCTGTTACATTTATGTGATTTCTTTGATCATGAATCGGGAATTCGGGAGAACGTGGCTTTACCCCTTTATGGTGAACGATCTTTACACGAATTACATCAGCGATAGGTGAAGAATATTCAACAGTGAGTAATGGTAAATCCAATTGTGCCCCACGATTTGTAAGATCTTGTGGAGCTACTAGTGCTTTTAAAGTTGTTTCATCATATGTTGCTTTAAAAAGTTGAACAGGCGTAATCAGTTCAAACCCTTCTCTTGTAAGCCAATTGCCATCTGTAAATTTCATCGTTATGCACTCCTTATCCTTAACAACGCTCTCGATTAAATAATGTCTCGTTTCACCTTTTTAAGAGAATGCTTGTTACGAATTCACATCTCATAACAAGCATTCAAAAGGCCTCTATTATAAAAGCTTAAGTCTCAAGCTTTCTGCGAGATTAGTTCCCTCCCCAAAGCTCAACTCGGTTACGAACAAGATTAGTAAATTCCCTTTCCGCTTCTTCAATTGCATCCGTACTAATTTCATCCATAAACTGATCATAAATTTCATCAAACTGATCTGGTCTTGCTAAAATGACCTGTGGGATTCTCGTAAACATAACATCTTGTGCACGTTGGAATGGTACAGCAATTGGTGAATTAGCACCATAATTAATTTCCCATGCAGCACCGTATGGTCTTGGTCGGAATTCATCCTCTTGTGGGAATAAATCCTTCCAAATTTCTGCTCCATAAGCAGCTAAAACTTCTTTTTCTACCGCTGTATAATCCTCAATTAATGTTTCTGGTGTATTAATCGTAAACGGTTGTCCTGATGAGTCTAAGACACCGTTTCCATAATGAGGACCGTAAGCTTTAAATACATTAATTCCCGTTCTTTCATTAAATGTGCTATCAGCTCGACGCTCTTCTCGTTGTTCTTCTGTTAAATAACGGTTGCCCTCTTCATCAACTTGATAATGCTCTCCTTCAATTCCCCAATTGTTTAAAATTTGAGCTTCTTCGCTAGCCATCCAGTCGAGAAATTGAATCGCACGTACCGGATCTGGATTATCGACAGTAATTCCGATTCCCCATGTTGAAAGATATCCAGTAGGTTTAAAGTTCCCATGCTTATAAGTTTCATCTAACGTTACAGGATAAACACCGTGCATTCTTTCAAACTTCCCATCTTCTCGTAGGGCTGTTTGCGTATCAGCAATTGACCACTCCGCATCGATCATTCCTAGCACACGCCCAGAGGAGATTTTAGATTTATATTGATCTTCTTGCTGAACAAAGCTTTCAGAGTCTAATAAACCTTCTGCGTTCATATGATTTAACCAGCGGAAATATTCTCTTTCTTCCGGCCTTTTATAGTGTAATTTCGCTTCATAAGTATCTTGGTCAATATACCATTCTCCATCATCAGGAGCACCTGTTGATAAGAAAGCAGGATTTGTTACGGAAATTAGTAATCTCCAATCATCTGCTAAAAGTGTTAATGGAATCGTCGGTTGACCATCAATTTCTGGATACATTTCATAATACGTTCTGATAGCGTTCTCAAAATCCTCTAATGTATTAATCTCAGGGTAACCTAATTCTTCCACGACTGCGTGTTGTAACCAAAACCCATTCCCAGGAGTTCTATATTCTTCATCTACTGGATTTGTGCCAATAAAATAAATTGAATCATCATCGTCACTCCATACCATTCGTTCTAAATACTCTCCATAGATTTCTTGAATATTCGGTGCGTGTTCTTCAATTAATGGTCTTAAGTCTACCATTGCACCAGCTTCAACTAATAGATTGCCATCCCCTTTAGGTAACATAAAGTCAGGATAATCTCCACCAGCAGCAAACAAAGAGATTCTCTCCGCTGGATCCCCAATTGCATAATCCGTTTCTAACGTAACACCCGTCGCTTTTAAAATCTCTTGCCCAATCGGTGAATTCATGCCATCCCAATCTGGATTATTGTCTGCAGCAAACAAGCTAAACGTAATCGGCTCTAAATCACCATCAATTTCAACATCCACAGTTGTCTCACTATCATTGTCTGTTGTAGTATCAGTATCCCCACTACAAGCTACTAAGCTAAAAAATAAACCGATAACAAAAAATAACATAAACCTTTTTCTGTACTTACTCATCATAAAATACCCCTCCCTTTATTAAAAAGCGTTGTATATCAACTCGTTCCCTTTGTAAAAGCAACGAGCTGTTACCGATTTCATTACTTTACTGCCCCTAATGTCATACCTTTTACAAAGTATTTCTGTAAAAATGGATAAACAAGTAAGATAGGTACAATGGTTACAATCGTAATCGCCATTCGAACCGACTCTGGTGATACTCTACTTACCAAATCTGCGCCTTGACCACCACGAGTAGCATCAATCCCTGCACTTGTGGCCGTATTTTGTAAAATTTTCATTAATTCATATTGTAAGGTTGTTAATGCAGGGCTCGCACTATTGTAAATATAAGTATCGAACCACATATTCCATTGCATAACGGCGATAAATAAGGCAATGGTTGCTAAGACAGGCTTACAAATAGGCAAAATAATTTTCCAATAAATAGTAAAATCGTTTGCTCCATCTATTTTAGCTGATTCTTGCAAAGCAGCTGGAAGCGTATCCATAAAGGAACGAATAATGATAATATTCCACGCACTCGCTAAAAGTGGTAATATATAAATCGCAAATGTGTTAATTAACCCTAAATCACGCATCAACATATAAGTTGGAATTAGTCCCCCACTAAAAAACATTGTTAATACAATAACTGTTGAAACAAATCGCCTTGCCTGAAAGTCTTTTCTCGCCAAAGTATAAGCGACCATCGAACAAACAAATAAGCTTAATACAGTCCCAATAACCGTTCTTAAAACAGAATTGATAAATCCGGTAACCAAACTATCGTACTGCAGAATAACCGCATAGTTATCAAATGTCCATTCCCTTGGCCATATGTAAATTCCTCCCCTTACTGTGTCCGTCGATTCATTTAACGATATAGCAAGGACATTTAAAAATGGGTAGAGCATGACGACAATGACAATCACCATAAACAAATAATTAATATAATCAAAAAGCTTCTCTCCTGGAGTCATTCTATTCAAACCCTTTTTCTTCTTCACGATTGTCACCTCCACTACATAACGCTCGTATTTGAATATCGTTTAAATACCCCGTTTGCAATCAACAATAAAACAATACTTACCATCGCATTAAATATACTAATGGCTGTACCATAAGAATATCTGCCCATACCAATTCCATAATTCAACGCATATAATTCTAAAACTTCGGAATATTCCCTCACTAGAGAATTCCCTAATAATAATTGTCTTTCAAATCCAATACTAATTAAATTTCCAATCGATAAAATCAAAATCACCAAGATGGTTGGTCGAATTCCAGGTAAGGTAATATGCCAAATTCGTCTAAATCGACCGGCACCATCAACTTTAGCTGCTTCGTATAATTGCGGGTCAACACCAGCCATAGCCGCTAAAAAGATAATAGAGTTCCACCCCATTTGTTTCCAAACATCAGAGGCTGTTACGATATACCAAAACCATTCGCCTTTTGCCATAAACTGTATGGGGTTGTCGACTATGTTCAAACCTACTAATAAATCATTAATGATTCCACCATCCGTTGAGAGCATCTTTGTTACGATCCCTGCTACAACTACCCATGAGACGAAGTGAGGTAAATAAGAAATCGTTTGGACGGATCTTTTAAATATGGAGTCTTTCAATTCATTTAATAAAACGGCAAAAACAATCGGGATCGTAAAACCAGCGACTAATAACAACACACTCATTGCTATCGTATTACGTAAAACTAAATAAAAATGGGGATCATTAAATAGTTCAATAAAATGAGCAAACCCTACCCATTCCTGTTCATAAAACGATCTTCCTGGCCTGAAATCTTGAAAAGCCATCGTCCAGCCCCAAACCGGAAGATAATTAAAAATTAATACATATATAACGACTGGAATTGACATTAGGTACAAGATTTTTTGTTTCTTCATTGTCTCCCAAAAGTTTTTTTTCTTTGGAATAACAACTTTTGATTGTTGTGACTCGACCGATATTTTCAATGTAATCCCTCCCTCTTTACTCTTCTATCATAGCTAATTTAAAGCGTTTCAAATACCCAAATGATTACTACTAAAATCATATAATAATTGGAACATGAAGTCGCTTACACCACTGTTTTATAAGGGATTTAATCGATTTATAAAATCAAACTATTATCTCTTGTACTTAGATTGGATAACAAAAAACCTCTTAATAAATAAGAGGTTCGTTATACGTTATTTTTCTCTTTTCGCCGATAGGTGGACGGCGATAGTCCGACATATTTTTTAAACTTACTATGAAAATAATCTACATTATTATAGCCGACTAGCTCAGCAACTCGATACACTTTGAGTCCTTCTAATAGTAATCGTTTCGCGTTTTTTATTCTTACTTTATCTAAATACGTATTAAAATATTCTCCCGTATGACTTTTAAACAACTTTCCTAAATAAGCACTATTATAATTAAAAAGTCTCGCAAGTTTTTCTAGTTTTAAATTCTCATGGTAATTATTATCAATTAATACTAATAATTTTTTTAATTGATCATCCGCCTGATCGTATTTAAATTCCCGATCAATCTCATCCATTATTAAATTAACAAAACACTGTAATTTCTGATAATTCCCCAATTGATAAATCTCCAATATTTTCTCAGATGTATTGGAAATAAACATTTCTTTATCTGGCTTTTCCTTTTGAAGTTTATTCATAACAATCGTTAGCACATAAACATAATTCTTTTTTATATGTTCTTCGGAATAAGGATGATCGATTAAATGAAAGATTTCAGACAATGCCGGCTCTACCAATTCAAGTTCCCCAACCTCTATCGCCATATAAACTCGATCAATAATGTCTGTCAGCTGAGTGGATGCTCTTTCATTTTGTCGTTTAATTAATTCCTGACCCTTTATGAGCATCCGATCCTGAGGAAAGAAAAACTTCTTTTCAATTAAAGTTAAAGCTGTATGATAGGAATCTTTAATTTCACATAACGAATCCACACAAGTTCCTAAAGCAACGGTATAGCTAATATCACTTCTTTTCATTATATCGCTAATTTTTTTATAAAGATTTTCAATAACACTCCGTTTATAAATATTGCAATTAATAATAATCCCTAAATAAGTTTCATGTAAAAAGATACTAGCCTCTTTGTCATGAATGACTAAATCCTTTATTTGCTCTTTGATCGTCAAAACCTGAAATATCTCAAGTCTTTTCTCTTCTATTTGAATTAATAGAACTTGGTATTTATCCCAGACCATTTCGAATTCTTTGGCTAAGCGTTTTCTCTCAGCAGTCATTTTATCGTACGTACTATTCAAGACATTAGATAAAATAAACCTCTCTCGTTTTCGCTCTTTTTCAATTAAAGTTAGTTCTTGAACCGTATTCTCTTTATCTAATTCTTTCTTTATCTCCACTAACGCATCTATTAAATCCTCTTCATCGATTGGCTTTAGTAAATACCCGGCTACATTGTGTTGAATCGCTTTTTTCGCATAATTGAAATCTGCATATCCTGTTAAGATTAAACATTGTATTCTTTTATTAAACTCTCGAATATTCTCAATTAACTGAAGTCCATCCATGCCAACCATCCGAATATCAGAAATAATCAAATGATATTCTTCATCTCTACACATATTCAAGGCACTTTGACCATCTTGGGCTAATGCTACTACCTGAAAACCATAGGCTTCCCAAGGTATAACCACTTTTAAACCTTCCCTAACTGTCGTTTCATCATCTACAATTAATACTTTATACATGAAAACCACCTCTATTTTAGAATCAATCTAGTGACATTTTCCAATAAGTTATCTCACATATAAAAGAATTATTGATAAGTTTACTTCATTTCTTTAAGCTCTCTTTAATGGAATCGTAAAAGAAATTCTCGTCCCTTTTTCTTCTTCACTAAAAATAACCAGCCCTTTCCCCGTGTTATAGGTTAATAAAATCCGTTCATGGACATTCTTTAATCCAATCCTATTCTCCTCTTCCATGTTATCTTCTGTTAATGCGAAGAAGATTTCTTCTTTTTTATTCTCTGATATTCCGATGCCATTGTCGATAACTTGTACAAGGAGATCGCCCCCTCTAATTTTCGTCTCGACAACAATTTTACCACCTTCAAGCTTACGTTCTAGTCCATGAATAACCGCATTTTCCACTAACGGCTGGATGATTAATGGTGGAATCTCAATATTAAGAGACTCTGAATCTATATTTAATTCATATTCGAGACGTTCATCAAAACGGAAATTTTGAATTTCTAAATAAGCTGTAACCATATCAATTTCTTGCTTTAACGGAACCATTTTCCCTCCAACCTCTAAGCTGATACGCAATAATTTTCCTAATCTTTTTACTACATGGGCAATTTCCTTTTCACCTTTTAAAAGGGTTTTCATCCGTATTGTTTCTAACGTATTGAATAGAAAATGAGGATTAATTTGACTCGCTAACATTTTTAACTTCATTTCATTTTGTCTTTTTTCTAAGACATTTTTTTCCCGATTCTTTTGTTCAACTTCCTCTAAAAGCTCCTTAATACTTATCGTCATCCGATTAAACTCAGTCGACAATTTTCCGATTTCATCTTCCCCTTCAACTTGAGCATAAGTCGATAAATTCCCCATTGCTACCGTTTGAATTTGTTTACTCAATATCGATATTCGTTTCGAAATTAAGTGTGAGACACCATAGATTAAAAATAGAGCAATAATGATACTAACCGAAATCACCACAAAACCTAATCTCTGTAACTTATTAGCTCCTTCCATAATGTGAGCATCCGGAATGATCGAAACAATTCTTAAGTCATTCACACTATTTGGGACCCTAATAGCATCTACCATAATATGAGAAGGATCATTAAAAACAACATCTTGAAATGTTCCCAAATCACCATTTATCAACTTGGGAGATATTGTGATATCCTCGAGATTATTTCCTATTAACTCACTTGCATTCGTAGCCACGATATTATTATTAGCATCTAAAAATAAAATAGGCAGACTTTCTTGGGACAGAATAAAGTTAAGATAATTTGTATTCATATCCACCGCTAAAACACCGTACGTATTAAATTCTGCAAAATGTATCATTCTTGTAATGCTAAAATTATTCTTAATCCCTCTTATTTCATCCTCTACAATCCCCCAGCTCATTAATCCACTATTTGCGATCGCTTCTTGGTACCACTCATTATTTAAAATTTCCTCTTTAACGGGAATAAATCTCCAATTATTTAACATCGAATCATTATTTACGTAAAATCGAATATTTTCAATTTCATTATAATAACGAATATTATTTTCAAAATAAGTAAAATTTCGATAAGCTTCTACTACATCATAGACAGTATCATAATTTGTATTAACGATGTCTTTTAAACGTTGATCAACAAGAAGAGCGTTAGATACATAAGTAGGCGGGACCAATGCATCAGAAATTCTCGCTTTTATTCTTGTCATATCTGAAACCGTTTGCTCAAGAGTACTATCTAAAGCCATCTTCCGTAATTCAGACGTTAAAAACAGACCCACGATCAGAACAGGAATAAAAACAACTACTAGAAAAGAAAAAATCAACTTATTTCTTAGTTTCATATTATTCACTTTCTTGAGAAAGAATTTCTTCATAAGTGAGCTCCAATGTAGTTAATTTCTGATGGAAAACGCTTTCATTTATCTGTAAAATCGATATTTTCTTTCATTTTATATTAGATAGGTCTAAAAATATACTGCAAGAATTTCAAAAAAAATCATATAAAAATTTGACATGACAAACAAAAAACCGTCCAATTATAAAATTACTTTTAATTGGACCGGCTTTTCTCTCTTATAAATCGATATTTATTTCTAATGGCTCATTTTCTAATAGGGTCACAATGACATGAGTTTGATCGTCTAAATGAACTAAGTCGGGATGATTACTAGAAACACTCGTCAGACCTTCTCTTATTCTTATCTCCACTTGCTGATTCTTTTTAGATTGGAGAACCACTTTCATTTTTTTCATTTCTAGATCCCACTCTAATCTATTTATGTCTACAGCGGTTCGAGTAAGTGCACCTGTTAAACAACCTTTTGTAATCTCTTCTGGAAGAGCTGGTAATAGCTCAATCCGACCTGGATATGAATAAACAAGCATTTCCAATACTAATGTTGGCACACTACAATTTGCATCAACATTATAAATTTCACGATTTGGGTTATGGGAAGTAACTAAACTAGAATAAATATAGTCCCCTTCTAAAAGTAGCTTTAAATTTTCCCTCACGACCGCTTTATTTTTTAACCGAGCCGCTACAATGCCACAGTGCATCACCCCATGAGCAGAATAATTTTCTCTTTCCCTCAATTTGAGAGCTTTTTCTGCTGCCTTAAATAGTTGGGGCGTTAATTCTGGAGTAATCTCATGACCTGGCCATACAGGATACAAGTGAGATATATGGCGATGATCATATTGATCATGTAAGTCTTTATGAATCCATTCTTTTAATGCCCCATCTTCATTAATCATATAATCTGGAAGTTTCTCAAGTTGTTTTTTCCACTTCCTAATATTTTCATGCTCTATTTGAAGTTCAACACATGTTTGGATTAAGTTTGTCAAAAGCTCTTTAGCCACAGCGATATCCATCGTTGCATTTATAGAAGCTTGACTTGTTTGCCAGCCTTGCTGAAGTAATTCTTGTGAAATAATTGGCGTATTTTCTGGCGAATAAGAGGGGATAAATAGGCTTTTTCCATTTTCATCTTCTTCCGTTAAAAAATCTTCATAAAACAGAGCAATTTCTTTCATTAAAGGCAGTGCTCTTTGAACAAAGAACTCTTTATCATCGCTTATTTGAAACCATTCAAAAAAGGGCATAACTAACCATTGTGCCCCCGCCGTCCAAAAACCTAATGGCCAATCAACATTAAAATGGGTATGAATATTATGATTGCCATCTGTTTTAGAACCTGCTAAAAAACCTCTACAGCCATATAGGACTTGCGCATTTATTTTCCAATCTGGAGAAATTTTTTCAATAAGATGAAAATAACCTTCCAATGCTTCTCGCATATTTCCAATCCCACCACTTGAAACCGCTAAATTGACATTGGCATCTGTTGTAAAATCCCCACTCCAAGGCGGACGCCAACCTCCTGTCCATAATCCAACTAAATTAGGAGGATAATCACCTGAGGAACAAATGAATACGTACCGTCCCATATCAAACATCTTTTGTAAAAGGCGCTGGTCCAGCTCTTGGCTCTGATTGAAAAGCAATGACTCGGTCGTCACATCACCTTCATCTGGAGGACCAATAGACAAACTCATTCGATTAAACATCTCTCTATGAAGCTGTTCATGTTTTTTTAATAAGTCAATATATTCGGTTTCTGCTAATGTCAAAAGTTTTGATTTGAGCTTATTTAACTGTTCTGTTTCTTCCTTTTGATGATCACTCAGCGGAATAATTTCAGTAAATACGATAATCTCATTCGCCTCTTCAATGATAAAACGCTCATTCTCTGAACTAATATTTCCTTTTTCCCCTTTTAACAAAATATACGAACTTCCCACATACCCTTTTTGGGAGACGGTATATTTACAAGCAAAGGATAGATGGGCTCCGTCGGTCATCACTTTATACGTTCCACTGCCCTCATGAATTAAATCATCGAGCAAAAGCTCACCATTTAACTTCCCATCCCCGATTGCCTTCATCTGAAGAATGGTCACATCATCCGCTCGTGAAATAAATAAGTTTCGTTCGTAGCCCCCTCGTTCATCTTCCCAGCTTACTTTCACCTCTCCAGTTTCAAAATCAACTGAGCGACGATAGTTTTCAATAACTCCTTGCTCGGATTGATTCCATTTTAGTGCATATGCGGGATGATAGGCATCCGTCCAAAGGAGAGAATGACCAGATTTATCCGCAAATAAGGCCGCTGCATCTCTAAATTTTCCTTTTTTCATCCTTTCCCTAATTTCACCTAGGTATGGGGCTATATGATTATTTTGAACAACATCTTCATGAAATGGCTCATATAACTTCTCATGATTAAGGATAATCGTTTCATTTAATGGTTGACCATATATTAAAGCACCCATTTTGCCATTCCCTGTTACTAATGCCTCCTCCCACCGTTCTGCCGCTCTTTCACTTACCAATCCTCTCGCCGGAATTTCAGTGTTCACTTCTTTTTTAATCACGTTACCTCAACTCCTTTGTTCGAGCAAATTGTAAATTTTAATATCCGGCTGTTTTAAATAGAAATTTGAAGTGCCTAAGATTCATTTGTTTATTTTTTCTAATAACATGACTCCTTGTTCTCTTAACTGTACCGTTCCTGATATCTCACTTCCCGTTAAAAGGTCAACGAACTCTTCCTTCACCTCGAATGAAGTCTCAATGTCATTATGATTTAAAACAAATAAAACGGCTCTTCCTTCTTTACTTCTCTCAGTTACTTCAACCCCACTCGGTGTAACTAGAAGGGAAGTTATCTCTTTTTCTTGACACAAGTTTTCAATAAGACCATTTATAAAAGCCTGCTCCCCACTTGAACCAACATAAATCGCTTTTCCATTCCCATAATTATTGGCCGTAACGACCGGTAAACCTTGATAAAACTCTGAGCCATATTCTGCTATTATATCGGCACCTTCTGTATGAATAATGTCAAAGAGAAGATTACAATCAAACTGACCTTCTAGCCTTCCCCACTTTTCCTTCATGACGATTTGATTAAAATGACTCGGATCAAGAGCATCAATTTCTTCAACCCAAATCCCTAACAACTTTCGAAGCTTCCCTGGATAGCCTCCTAACGTAACTAGGTCATGTTCATCGACAATTCCACTAAAAAAGGTGGTAATAAACGTTCCTCCTTTTTCAACAAATGATTCTAATTTTTGGTGATAATCTTTTTTTACCATATATAAAACAGGAGCTATAACAAGGTCATATTTACTAAGGTCATCCTCTGTGCTAACTATATCAACTGGAATGTTTAACTCATACAGTGCGGCATAATATTTATGTACCTCTTTAACATAATCTAACGACCCAGAAGGTCCACTCGATAACTCAATCGCCCAACGATTTTCCCAGTCATAAACAATCGCTACCTTTGCCTCGGTCCTCGAATCGATAAAAACATCTGATAACTGCTGTAACTCTTTTCCTAAGTCAGCTGTTTCCCTAAAAACCCTCGTGTGCTCATGTCCAACATGTTCAATCACAGCACCATGGAATTTTTCACAAGCACCGATAGAACGTCTTAATTGAAAAAACATGATCGTATCTGCCCCATGAGCCATCGCTTGATAACTCCATAACCTCATCACCCCTGGACGCTTTAAGGCATTATACGGTTGCCAATTTTGTTGGCTCGGCGTTTGTTCCATTAACATAAATGGTTGACCATCTTTCAATCCACGCATCAAATCATGGGTCATCGCTGTCAGACTGACCGGTGTATCAATCCCTGGATAACTATCCCATGAAATGACATCCATTTCTTTTCCCCACTTAAAATAATCCAACTCTGGATAGGTCCCCATTAAATTGGTCGTAACCGGAATATCAGGTGTATGTTTTTTTAAAGCGTTATGTTCCAATTTATAACACTCTAATAAACTTTCAGATTGAAAAATTCGATAGTCTAATGAAATCCCTTGAAAAGCACTCACATTCCCTTCGCCTTCTTCACTTAAAGCATTTGGAACGACAATTTCGTCCCATTCATAAAAGGTATGTCCCCAAAATCTCGTATTCCATGTTTGGTTTAGCTTCTCTAAACTCCCATATTTTTTCTGTAACCATCGCTGAAAACCATTCGTACAATTTTCACAATAACAGTAACCCCCATATTCATTTGAAACATGCCAAATTAAAACAGCTGGATGCTCTTTATATCTTTCGCCTAATTTATCGGCCATTTTTTCTGAATACTCTCGATAAGTAGGACTGTTCGGACAAGAGTTATGTCTACCTCCAAATGTTCTTTTTCTTCCATAAAAATCAACTCGTCGTACGTCAGGGTACTTCTTAGCCATCCAAGCGGGATGAGCAGCAGTACTCGTAGCTAAACATGTATAAATCCCTTGTTCATAAAGTCTATTAATATGAGCATCTAAATTTGTAAAACGATAAATGTCTTCATTAGGCTGATTAAGCGCCCAAGAAAACACATTCAGAGTCACTATATCAATCCCTGCTTTTTTAAACATTCGAATATCTTCTTCCCATACAGCAGGGTCATCCCACTGTTCAGGATTATAATCACCACCATACCAAACCTTCGGGAGTTTACGACTTATCATTTATTTAACCTCCAATGTTAATGTCCTACTTTTAATTAGATAGAGATAGTTGGCTTCCAAGTCTCATAACCTTGGAAGCTCCTTTTCCCTACATTTCAAACGATTGTCTCCTTTTTAAGTAAACAGTAAGTGCGGCTCCTAACAAAAACAATAGTCCTCCAAGCAGAAGGTAATTAAATACATTCGTAGCCGTATTTGGCAGAATGTCCCCACCCTTTTTGTCTACTGCTCCTCCTCCACTAGAACCTTCATCTTCATTGTTAATAGTTGAGGCAAGTTCTTCTTCTTTTTCCTTCTCTTTCTGCCATTCCTCGATGATTGTTTTTAACTTATTTAGTTCACTTTCGATTTCTTGAATACGTTTTAAAGCTAAAGCAAATTCCAAACTGTTCAGCTCTTCCTCCAGAAATCTTTCAAACTCCTTCAGTTTACTTTTTATTTCAGAGATTTCAGCTGTCACATCTAAACTTTCGATTTGACTGAGTAGATAACTAATTTGTTCTTGCAATTCATTTACTTTCTGTTGTAATTCTTTGATTTGCTCCTCTTTTTTATCTTCTTCAACTGAATCATTTTCTTCCTCTAAATCATCTGGTAATGGATTTTCTTCTTCAGGTTCTGTTGGCGTCTCTTCATCCTCTGGAACAAAAACACCGACAATCTCATCACCCTTTTTTGTAAGTTGATAACTTAAGGACTCTCCACTCCAAAAATAGAAGGTAAGATTTACGTCCCCATCATTTAATTCATCGAAAAAACGACCATAAGGAAAACTGATTTCATCCTTTTCATAATCTGGTGAAAAAGCATAGCCAAATTCTTTAAACGTCGTCCAATTATGTGGTCCAGCTGCACTTCCATCTGGATAAATCGCTTCCATTGTTTGTAGGGCATCACCATTAAATTGAGCAGGAATGACATAATCACTTGTGTTACCTTCTGAATTCTCCAAAACAGGAATATCATACGTAATGACCTTAAAATACCAATCAGCCCCTTGATTAAACGTCGCTGTTAAGACAGCATTCTCACCTAATGAGTCAGCTGACGTTAGCTCTTCTAACAAATTGGCTTTTACGATTAACTGTTGACCATTTAATACATAATCTTCTCCTTCTATCAATGGTTGCCCTTCCAAAAGTAAAGACACAAATTCATTTCCATTCAGATTAAGTTCCAGGCTTCTATCCTCTATGTCCTCTCCCGATTGTAAATAAATAAAATTTGCTTCGGCTGTGGCAGAACGAGTTTCCCAACTAGCCCTCATCATGTCATAGAGCTCTTGATCGGCCCATTCAAACGTCGTACGTCCAAAGTGTTGACCGTTGTCCCAAAGCATATGGGTTATTTCTTTCTCTTGTGCATAATGAATCATAAATTCAAAAAACTTCAATTTTTCTCCTTGCTGAACGACTCCTGTATGTGTATCAAACCCTAATAAACCATATTCTCCTAATACAACTGGAATACCATTGGCTGTAAATCTATCTGCTACCCGATCAAATGTCTCCATAATATGATTTTTTGCTTCATTATCAAAATGAGTATGGCCGGCCACATTCACACTAAATGGCCAAAATCCATAAAAGTGAACGGTAGAAATTAAATAGGGATCATCTAGTTCGATAATCGTTTCATATAAATGCTCTAATTCCTCTATATGATCTGGACTCGAATCTAAGGTCGGTAAAACCAATGGGCGTATATCATTATGACCACCCGATTCTCGAACAATGTCATAAAATGAAGTGTTTAGATCATATAGAAAGCCTCTTTTTTCTTCCTCTGTCCCCCAAAACCTTGGTTCGTTAATACTCTCAAACATCAGTTCTAGCGGATAATCTTTAAAATGAGCAGATAATTGCTGCCAAATCTCTTGAAAACGAGCGAAGGACTCATCATATTCTTCATACATACCAGACTCTAACCAAATCCAAGAGTCATGATGTACATTAATCATGACATATAAACCTTCCTCTAAAGACCAGTCAACTGCTTGTGTAACTCTATTAAGAAAATCCTCCTTAATTGTATAATCATGCCCTTCAGCCATACGCTGATCAAACGTTAGAGGAATTCGAATACTTTTAAATCCTTGAGCGGCAATCTCTTTGATTAATTCCTTTGATACAAATGGATTTCCCCATGCTGTTTCATCCTTACCAACTGCATCAAATGTATTTCCTAAATTCCATCCTGGTTGCATCTCTTGTACATATTGTTGAATATCCATCTCTTGTTTGTCTTCATTGAATGCAAAACTTGTTTCCACCAAAAACATACTTACGACAAGTACCGATGCTAATATGATCATGCTAGTCTTCCAAAGGAGTCTTTTCCTACTAATCTTTTCCATTACATTCATTCTCCAAATATCCTCCTTTTACTATTAACTATCACACTGACAAAACAAAAAGAGTGATAACAAAATTCTTTCTACCATCTAAAGTAGCTAAAGCCTCCTTTTACAGCACTGAATTAAAACGCTTTCATATTAAAAATAACATAGGCAAAATAACCAAAAAACCGGATTAATTAGAGGCAAAACTATATAAAAAATAGTGATAAACCTCAAATAGAAAAAAACACCTCCAATTGTTGTCCTAACAATTGGAGGTGTCATTCATCCGTATATTAATTAAATTCATTTCTTCTCTACTAAAAAAGAGCCCCTATAATTTAGGAAGCTCTTCTGTTTTCACTGCTGCTTTTTGCCAAAGACGATAGCAACTATATACGATCGCTAAGAAAACGGCATAGGCTCCAGCTATTAATAAAATTTGACTGGGATTATGAACAAAGGAATTTCCAACCGTTGCAAACAAGATCATCGCCGGAACTTTCCCTAAGGATGAAGCAATCGCATAGGATAGAAACCGTACTCTGCTTAGGGCAGAGTAGATATTGACGATAATGGATGGAATGACTGGGATTAATCGTGTCATAAAAATCGTCATAAAAGCATTTTGTTCAAAAAGCCTCGTCACTTTTGCTAATGAACGATACCGATTCAAAAGCTGAATTCCCCAATCCTGATATCCATATCGGACAAAAACAAACATTATAATAGAAGCAAGTGAAGAACCAATCCACGTGACCGCGCTTCCTAAAACTCCACCATAAGCTGCTCCTAATAACGCTCCGATGATCGGATACGGAATAATTGGAAATAGGGCAAACAATGTAGCCAACACCATCGTTAACAAGACAAATTGCGTTCCACCCTCTTGTAACCAAACAAGCAGCCCTTCTCCATATACAAAAATAGATAAAGCCACTAATAAATATATAAATATAATGATTATTTTACGGTTCATAAAAGAATCTCCCATCTTCAAACTCCCTTTATTTTCTCACAAAACGAAGGAGAGTAAAGAGAAATGAATAAATATTCGATTCATTTTCAGAATTCGATAGGGGCACTTGTCGAACTACCTCTTTTTTTGCGGGTGGAGAGGGGCAGGAGTGGATTTTGGAAGTCATTGAAGCCAAAGCGAGAGAATTGGGAGGGGCAAAGAGAATCATAGAGCCGCAATGAAGCCAAAAGCCAGCGAATCAGAGCCGTGAAATTTCGACAAGATCAACTGTCACCTGTCGAATTTACTTCCTATTTAATTCAGCTTTTAACTTCTCTTTCATTCGCTCTACTTTGTTCACTTTTTTAAAGGTCAGGAATGAAATTAAAGTAACGATGATAAGCGTCCATTCTTTTTCTTCACGATTTTGTTCCAAGATTTTTTCCATAAGTTACTCACCTCCTATATATAATGCGACAGAAGTTTCATAGGCAAGCACGCCATATAAAGTGCGACTGTAGCTAATAAACGACTAGACGACTTCTTAAATATTTCAATCCACGCACCCATATAGAGTGCGACGTTAATATTAAATCGATAAGGAGGTTTTTTAATGATTTCAATCCACGCACCCATATAGAGTGCGACTATTTTCAGTACTAGCACTCCTAATGGTGATTGTATTTCAATCCACGCACCCATATAGAGTGCGACCTAAAGTCACCATTAGTTATTAAATTTTGTATCGGTATTTCAATCCACGCACCCATATAGAGTGCGACTATGATGCGATAGGCAAGGCTGACGCGGTGATTATTTCAATCCACGCACCCATATAGAGTGCGACCGTAAATGTGGCTGAAATCATACTCAACATTAGAATTTCAATCCACGCACCCATATAGAGTGCGACGACGAAACGATTGACGTTATTGACCTTAAATATGGATTTCAATCCACGCACCCATATAGAGTGCGACAAATTGAAAAAAACGAGAAGAATAAAACCGTTAAATTTCAATCCACGCACCCATATAGAGTGCGACTTGCTTGCTTGTCTCGTTTGATTGATTGTTTTGTAATTTCAATCCACGCACCCATATAGAGTGCGACTACGATTTTTGACTAAATAACGCTCAAAACCACTCAAATATATAAAAAACTTTCTCTTATTACTACAATACAGCAATTCCCCACTCGATTACGCACATATTTTCACATAATACTGTCTTTTTTCAGTGCGAATCTACTAGGTATTTTATGTTTGCTATAGGTTCGCACCGCTGTCAAAAATAAAAGACTCTTTAAGTTACACAGAGAACAGACTATAATTATAAAAATATTAGTGACCCTGTACCTGAAGCCCATTAACTTGTCATTATTTATTCAGTTCTATCGCTTCTTGAATGAGAGAATTATACAAATCCGCTCTTATATCCTCTACTTTTTTCACCTGGATATGACGCATATCTTTTCCCGTTCCTTGAAGTACCCCTTCCTTGTCATTAAGTTTTGAACCTTGGTAAAGGCCAAGGTTTACATGGTTTTTGGCAGGTGCTAAGTAACAAACAAGTCCACCTTGTGCATAACTTGGTTTTGACCATTTCACTTCTTCCACTAGTTCAGGCGATGCCTCCCATATAATCTTTCTCAAACTTAGCGTTATTTCCTGAGTATGTTCTGGGAGCTCTTCAATTAATTCCGTCACCTTAACATTTTCTCTCGTATTCATTGTCGTCCTCCTATACGTCTCTTCTAAAATCCCAAAATAGCCTTCTCACTAATTACTCTACAGCACCTATAATACCATAAAAAAACATTTATTCATTAAACTAACACATCCCTTAACACTCTCTCAAGTAGCTATCTCAAAAACTCAAAGTGAAAAGCAACTACTAACAATTCAGAAGCTCTTCACTATTCTTATCAGGTATAAGAATCCTCATTCATAACCACCTAGTAAAAATAGTCTTTCATGTTAAAATAATGTGAACAATCAATTTATTACTAAAATACATACCTACTAAAAGGAGCTGTTGAGATGTTTAAAACTGACATTATCGTCCGATTCAATGATTGTGACTCTTTAGGTCATGTGAACAACGCTACATACTTTACCTATTTTGAAGAAGGAAGAAAAGGACTTTTTCAAATATTTAACCCTTCTTTAGAAATCCGTTCTTGGAATTTGATATTAGCTTCTACCAAATGTGATTATTTACATGAAGTTGTCTATGGCCAACGGCTCACCGTTTACACGTGGGTAAGCCGACTTGGAAACTCAAGTTTTGATGTCGAACATGCGATACAAGATGAGGATAAAAACTGGGTTGCACGTGGAAAAGCAATATTGGCTTGTTACAATTTTGATACAAAAAAATCAACACCCTTAACTAATGAAACCCGTGAAAAGCTTCTCAATTATCAAACTGGCCCTAGTGATGCTCCGGAACTAGCATAAAACGATTTGTTACTCGTAAAACTAAAATGGCAGGCATAGAGGTTAGCTCTATACTTGCCATTTTAATTTTATATAGTAGAGATTGAACAACCTCCAACATTTTAGAAATGCCTATACATAGTTACTTATTAATCTTTCTATCCTTATGGTAATATACCTTATCTCGTTCGCCAATCTCCCGTAGCACCTTACAAGGATTTCCAACGGCTACGACATTGGCTGGTATGTCTTTTGTGACCACACTTCCTGCACCAATAACCGAATTCTCACCAATCGTGATTCCTGGAAGTACAACAGAATTTGCTCCAATCCACACGTTATCTTTAATAGTAACAGCTAAGTTGAATTGCATTTTCATCTTTCTCAAATCAGGATCAATCGGATGACCAGCAGTAGCAATCGTAACATTCGGTCCAAACATCACATCATTTCCTACATAAACAGGTGCATCGTCGACAAGCGTTAAGTTAAAATTAGCGTAAACACCATTTCCGAAATGTGTATTTGATCCCCAATTCGCCCTTAAAGGAGGCTCTACATAACAATCATCCCCACATTCCGCTAATAGCTTTTTTAATAAACTTTCACGTTTAGCAGATTCAGAGGGTCTCGTTTGATTAAAAGCATATAATAGCTCATTCCACTTCTGTTGTTCACTCATTAATTCATTTTCTGTCGGATCGTACAGCTCACCACTCAACATTTTTTCTTTACTATTCATTTCTATCTCCCCTTCACGATTTATCGTTATACTTCTTTATTTTTCACACTATCAAACTCTCTTTACCACTTTTCAGAACTTTTTTATTCGGTAAAAACACAAATTTTGCATCAACGAGAATATGTAAAAGAATAGGTATCCATAAACTTCCTGTCAGTACAAAAAGAAAGAAAAAAACAGCTCCTAAATAGGCCGTGAGTAACACACCCTTTAATCCTTGATACAAATGAACAATTCCAAATAATAAACTTGATATAACCCCTATAAAAATAATTGGAACTTCGATTGGAAAGTGACTAAAATAATAGAGCATTACACCACGAAAAATAATTTCTTCACAAACCCCTGCTGTCACAGCAACTAAAAGAAAAAGGACACGCTCACCAAATGTAGATGGTAATAAAAATTGAATACTTTCATCCGCTAAGCTTTCTGCTATTTTTGTTCGAATTGCTTTTGAGTAACGGATCATCAATGAAAAGAATAAAAGTACAATGCCTACTCCTACTCCAATACCTAGTATAGTTTCTAGATTTAGAGAAATATATGAAGAGTCATATGAAAATAAGTCGATAAAAGAACGTCCTGTGTAAACCCAATACATATAAAGAATAATAACGATTAACCATTGAGCTATCATAATCTCTATGTATATTCTCCACTTATTAATCTGATTATTTTTGAGCTTCTTCATATAAAAATAATCCCATATCGGATATCCGACAACAACTATCAATAAAGTTACTGTTAGAAAAATGATATTTATCACCTCTTCTTATTTAGGACATTTGCAAAAGCATATCTCTATGTTACCATATTCAACCAAGTTATTATTTATAGCACTTAACAAGTTTCTTCATTATACAGGAAGACATTCCTTCTCCATGAAGAAATGCCTCCCTATTCCGAAATCACTTATACTCTTCAAAGTATCGCTCATATAGAAACCGCTTCAATAGTTAAAGCGGCCATGTTTATCTTTTATTCCTTTACTAACTCTTTTCTTCTTTGATAAATAAAGAGACCAGCACCAACTAAAATAACGATAAATCCAACTGCTAACATGTTGTATAGATTAGTTGCGGTATTTGGAAGTTTATTGCTACTTCCTGATTTTTCGCCTGCATCTGTTTTGTCATTATTCGTTCCTTTATCTATACCGTTGGCGTCATCCTTACCTTTATCAGTTCCATTATCGTCTCCGTTATCATCATCATTGTTTCCGCCTGTTCCAGTTCCGTTATCACCATCATCGTTTCCACCTGTTCCAGTTCCGTTATCATCATCACCATTTCCACCTGTTCCAGTTCCATTATCATCTTCATCTTCATCCTCTTTATTTCCATCAACAGAACCATCGTTGTCTATTTCTTCATCTTCTACAAAAATTCCAAAAGTTGAAAAATGGGATACGATTACGGTGATTTCATTCTGAGCCACTTCATTAGAAACTTTCTCCCATTCCCCATCTTCACTATTAAAATAATAGAGTGCTGGGTCATTTGAGTCTTCTTTAACAGGGAATGTTAATCCAAACCCTTCTTCACTCGTGAAAGCTTCTCCATCTGGGTATTCGAAGGTAAACGTATACACAGGTCCATCTGCTTTTAGACCTGAAAGCTTGTCCATCCCTTCCGTAGCTTCTTCAATCTTTAATTTTGTACCCTCAGGTAAATCGGTAGGTAACTGGATTTGCACACCGGTCGCTTCTCCATCTTTTAAGACTTTTAAAAGACTTCCCGCACTAACAGGGGCAAACTCATCAGTAAGGCCAATTTCAACTTCTGGGACTGGGTCTGGCTCTGGGGCTTCATTTGAAACACCCAACCCATAAGAAACAGTCTTTAATAAATTATAATCCTCATCATCGCCCGCTAAATCCCAAACCATTGCTCCAGCAAGTCCAGTCTCTTTAATAAAATTGACTTTATATCCAAGGGATTCCACATTATCATAAGATATAAATTCACCCTTGCTTTCATTGTATAAATAGGGAACCTTAGCGACATTGTCAAAGAAATAATGATAGCCATCTTGATTAATAAGTGGCTTCACAACATCGTAATTGAGGGTTCCACCACCGAGTCCTGGCTTTTCCCACCCTGCTGCACATTGTTGATAGGCACCATTTTCCATCACTTTTTTGCCCTCATTATCTTCATTACACCCTGCCCAAGAATGACCATAAAATGGTAAACCTAATAACAATTTATCTTTTGGTACAGCTCCGTAAACGTTTGGCGTACTAGCTATACCAAAGCTCCATCCTCTTACTTGTTCTTCTAAAGGATCAAAATACAATGGCGAATTATGTCCAGTTAGTCCTGTCCATGTACCGTTGATGTCATAAGACATGATCGCCATATAATCAACAATTTCTGCAATTTTTCCTAATTCATTATTCTCCGCATATGCCCACGTTGCAGCACCGGCAATCGTCACTAAATACTCTCTGCCATCTTCTTTTTCTGCCTCGTTAAAAGCATCCCGCACAGCTTGTAATAATAATGTATGGTTTTCTTTATCACTCGGATCACGATGATTGTTAGGCATTCCCGCTGCCACTGGATACTCCCAATCGAGGTCTAATCCATCTAAATCAAACTCCCTCACAAAATCGACCGCTGATTGAGCAAACGTTTCACGCGTTTCGTCTGTTCTCGCTACTAAAGAAAGATTATTCGATAACGTCCATCCGCCAACAGAAATTAACGTCTTTAAGTCTTTGTTTTGATTTTTTAATTGAGCTAATTTCGGTAATTCTACTAAATCAGTTTCATAGTCATATAAAACAATTGTTCCATTTGCAAGCTCTGCTTCATTTCCTTGAAAATCTTTACAAGACCATGTTTTCGGTTCATCATCAGGAATTTCTTCATTGTCAGGATTCCCATGTTCGCCTTCCCAGCAGACATCGGCGAACGCATAATTAATATGTGTTACTTTATTCGGGTCCAGATTTTCCGGCGGATTCCAAGACGTATAATACCCTAAAACAATACTAGCTTTTTCTGCATGAACAGTGTTAGTCGGTTGAATAAGTAAACTTAACGATGAGAGCACAAGCAGTAGACTAAACACCAATGCAAATAAACCTCTTTGATCCCGTGAAACTGCAATCGTTTTCAATAATTCTTCCCCCTTACAAAATGGATAAATTTTCAACATCTAAATCGGTATTTTGACGTAAATCTGCAAGCCTAACCTATATAGACATCTAAACATTATAATATTATCACCTTTATAAATTGTCAATATATTATGAAAATTGTAATTCCTTTGTAATGTTTTGCTAAATTTCCTCGTAGTTTAAGAGATTTTGGCAGAGTAAAAGCATTGAATTTGCGTTTCTTAGGTATCTAAATGCTTACTAGCCTGCCATTGAATAAGATAACTAAACCTTTTGCACCTGCCCGAATGTCTCCATTTCCTCCTTTTAATTAAAGGAGATTTTAACTAGATTATCGAAGTAGTACGACTACCTATTGTTATTTGTTTATTTCCATAATTCTTCTCAATTATATTCACTACATGAGAAACTAACTATTGCTGAAACGATTGAAATTCATCCAATCCTCAACTTCTACTTCATCTTTTACACTTTGACAATTACAGTCAAAATTTGAACTTCCTAACCTTAGCAAATAAAAAACCTTACTCTTCTATAAGCTGCATATACATAGGGACAAATCGTAAAACACTCCTAAGAAATAAAAAAATAAATCTATAAAAAACCCTGATGTTACACAAATTTCTAAAAAAATTTTGATTTTGTGAAATAATAGTCTTTCATTTTCCGCAATAATTTAATATAATGATTATATAAGAATAATTATCATCTGATAGTTGTTAGCAGTTGTATAATTATTTTCGACTACTCTTTACAAAGAAAAGGAGAATTAGTATGAGCGAAAACAATATTATTTCAGAAGCAAATCATGGTGGAAATTCTGGCGGTAAATGCCCATTTTCACACGGTAGTACAACTAGTCAAAAATCAAGCGGTACTACGAACAAAGACTGGTGGCCAAATCAATTAAACTTAAATATTCTACATCAGCATGATAAGAAATCTAACCCACTTGGCGAAGAATTCGATTATGCAGAAGAATTTAATAAACTAGATTACGATGCACTTAAAAAGGATCTACACGATCTTATGACAGATAGCCAAGACTGGTGGCCAGCTGACTATGGTCATTATGGCCCAATGTTTATTCGTATGTCTTGGCACGCAGCTGGTACCTACCGTACTGGTGATGGTCGTGGGGGCGGTAATACAGGTAACCAACGATTTGCTCCACTTAACAGTTGGGCTGATAATGCGAACATTGATAAAGCACGTCGTCTTCTATGGCCAATCAAGCAAAAGTATGGCAACAAAATTTCTTGGGCTGACTTATTGCTTTTAACAGGTAACGTTGCGATCGAATCAATGGGTGGAAAAACATTCGGTTTTGGTGGTGGACGAGCTGATATTTGGCATCCTGAAGAAGATATCTATTGGGGTAATGAAACAGAAATGCTAGGTGATAACCGTTACAGTGGTGATCGTGAGCTTGAAAACCCATTAGCTGCGGTACAAATGGGTCTTATCTATGTAAACCCAGAAGGTCCTAACGGTAAGCCAGATCCAGTTGCAAGTGGTCGCGACATCCGTGAAACCTTTGCTCGTATGGGAATGAATGATGAAGAAACAGTGGCTCTTATAGCTGGTGGACATACATTCGGTAAAGCACACGGTGCCGGTGATGCTGCTCAAGTTGGCCCAGAACCAGAAGCTGCTCCTCTTGAAGCACAAGGTTTAGGTTGGTTAAGTTCACATGGTAGTGGTAAAGGTCGCGATACGATCACAAGTGGGATTGAAGGTGCTTGGACAGCAAACCCAACCCAATGGGATAATGGTTACTTTGATTTATTATTTGGAAACCAATGGTGGCTTACAAAGAGTCCTGCAGGTGCATGGATCTGGCACATTGTTGACCCTGAAGAGAAGGATCTTGCACCAGATGTAGAAGATTCATCCATAAAAGTTCCGACCATGATGACAACTGCGGACATGGCTTTACTTCATGACCCAGCATACGAAAAAATTTCTCGTCGATTCCATGAGAACCCAGAAGAGTTTGCTGATGCATTTGCTCGTGCTTGGTTCAAATTACTACACCGTGATATGGGACCTAAAGAGCGTTATTTAGGACCAGAAGTTCCACAAGAAGAGCTTATTTGGCAAGATCCAGTTCCAACGGTTGATTATGACTTATCTGAAACTGAAATTGCTGACCTTAAAGCAAAAATTCTTGGCACAGGACTTTCTGTTAGTGAACTAGTGAAAGTTGCTTGGGCTTCTGCTAGCACATTCCGTGGTTCAGATAATCGTGGAGGAGCAAACGGTGCCCGTATCCGCCTAGAACCACAAAAGAACTGGGAAGCAAATGAGCCAGCTCAACTTGAAAAAGTTCTTGGTACTTTAGAAGAACTTCAAGGTACATTAAATAAAAAAGTAAGCCTAGCTGACCTTATCGTACTCGGTGGTAGTGCAGCTATTGAAAAAGCCGCAAAAGAAGCAGGCTTTGACGTAACCGTACCATTTGCTCCTGGTCGTGGTGATGCCACACAAGAACAAACAGATGCAGAAAGCTTTGATGTATTAGAGCCAGTTGCAGACGGATTCCGTAACTTCCAAAAGAAAGAATATAGCGTAACGGCTGAAGAGCTTCTAGTAGACAAAGCACAATTACTAGGATTAACTGCTCCAGAAATGACCGTCCTTATCGGTGGTATGCGTGTACTAGGTGCAAACCACAGTGACACAAAATATGGTGTATTCACTGAAAATGTTGGAGCACTTTCAAACGACTTCTTCACAAACTTACTTGACATTGGTATTGAGTGGAAGCCAGTAAACGGAAGCGTATATGAAGGACGCGATCGCACAACAGGTGAAGTCGTACGTACAGCAACAAGAGTTGACCTTGTCTTCGGTTCAAACTCCGTACTACGTGCCATTTCAGAAGTTTATGCTCAAGACGATAACAAAGGGAAGTTTGTTAATGACTTCATCGCTGCTTGGGTGAAAGTTATGAACGCTGACCGTTTTGATCTTAAGGTTAAAAAGGCTGAATTAGCAGGGAAATAAGAAGAAACCGTTGTTGGATTAGACGGTGGTACAGCTTGTCGACCAAGTCTCATTTTACGAGGCTGTCGACAAGCTTTTTTTGTATGAATCAGAAGTGTCATGATGATCTAGCCGGCGTTCCTTCTCCTTTTTTTCACATACCACCGCCATCATTCTCGAGTTCCCCCTCCAAAATAAGAAAAACTGCACGGAGCACTCACTCCACACAGTTTTTGTCAACTATCATTATTCATCTAAAAGCTGTAAAAACTCTTTTGTCCGTTTTTCTTTCGGTTGTTCTAAAACGTCTGATGCTATCCCTTCTTCGACGATATATCCTCCATCCATAAACAGTACTTTATCTGCTACCCTTCTAGCAAAGTTCATTTCATGAGTGACAATCACCATTGTTTGGCCTTCTTTAGCAAGCTCTTCCATTACCCGAAGAACTTCTTTTACTAATTGTGGATCAAGGGCTGAAGTCGGTTCATCAAACAACATGACATCCGGATTCATCATTAATGCTCTCGCTATAGCCGCTCGTTGCTGTTGTCCGCCGGAGAGAGAATCTGGATATTTATCACGATGTTCGAGCATCCCTACTTTTTTAAGCAATATTTCACCATCTTTTATTAACTGCTCTTTTTTCTTTTTTTCACAAATAACGGAGCCTCAATGATATTTTCCATGACTGTCTTATGAGGAAATAAATGAAAGCCTTGGAACACCATCCCTGAAAAGCTCCGAATCTCTTTAATATCCTTTTTAGAAGGAGATTTCCCATCAAAGGAAAGAGCTTTATTACCAATCGTAACGGAACCGCCATTTGGTATTTCTAATAAATTTAGACAACGGAGGAGAGTTGTTTTCCCTGAACCAGAAGGCCCAATTAGGCACACTACCTCCCCTTTTTTTACAGAAAAATCAATAGACTGTAAGACAGTGACGTCATCAAACTTCTTATTCAAGTTCGTTACATTAATCATAAGCTAAAATCCCTTTCATCGTTTGCTCAAATAGCGACTGTACCGTTTTTCCAATCGTTCTTGGAAGTACCCTATCACAATACATACGATCCAATAAATGAGAGCTGCGGTAATGTACATCGTCATACTATCGAAAGTCCGACCAGCAACAAGACGCGATGTATATAAGAGCTCATGAACCGTTATGACAGAAGCTAAAGATGTTCCTTTGACAACATCCATAAAAATACTAAAAGTAGGCGGTAAAGCTATCCTTGTTGCTTGTGGAATAATAATTCTTCGTAACGTTTGTACATATCCCATTTGCAAAGACCCTGCTGCTTCCCATTGTCCTCGTGGGACAGACATGATGGCGGAACGGACAACCTCCGCAATATAGGCGGCAAAGTTTAAACTAAGCCCAACAATACCAGCCACAACAGCACTATTGAACTGGACACCAAGAACTGGTACACCGTAATACAAAATAAAAATAAAGACAAGAAGAGGGGTACCCCTCATAAATGATATATAAATTTTCGCCGGTAAGCGTAAAAACCAGAATTTTGACATTCTAGCTATCCCTAATAAAATACCAAGAATAAGTGCAAAAAACATACTAAATAGGGAAATAATTAACGTAATTTTTAAGCCTTCCATTAAAAAAGGTAATGAATTCCATGCTAGTTCTGGATCATATAAATGCTCCCACTGAATTTGATTAAACCATTCAATCACATTTTCGCCTCCTTACATATAAACCTTAAGTCTTTTACATAAAAAGAAAGGGATTGTCCCAAAAAGTCAAAAATCAACCTTTTGAGACACCCTCGTTATTCCAAACCTATACGTTTTTATTAAAAGTCAAAATCAACAACTTCAGATGAATCGACAGGTTGAGAAGCATCTTCCCCTAGAAATTCTTCTGATAAACGAGCAACCGTCCCATCCTCAATCAACGCTTCAATCGCCTCACTTAAACGTTCGGCTAATGCTTCATTTCCTTTTAAAACAGGCATCGCACTAGATGTTTCGTGGTATTTCACTTGAGGAGCCACAGCTAAACGGTCATCGCCGAACTCTTCAATCGTACGTGCTAATACAAGTCGATCATTTAAGTATGCATCCGTATTCCCACTAATCAAATCACGAAGAATCGCTTCTACTCCTCCGTCATACGCCGTTCCATTTGCTCCAATATGTTCTGCAAATCGAGCGTAGTTACTTGTCAGGGAGCCTAATGCCACATCAACACCCTCAAGATCGTTTGCCGTTTCGAAATTATCTACATCTTCCGCTCTCACAATAACAGATCCGTAAGAATATTTATATGGAACAGTAAAATCAAACGTCTCTAAACGCTCTTCTGTAATGGAAAAGTCATTTGTAGCAAAGTTAATTTGTCCATTCCGTAATGCTGGTAAAATACCATCAAAATCCATCGTGCTAAATTCTACTTCTACATCTAGATAGTTAGCCATTTCTCTTACTAATTCCACATCAAATCCTGTTAATTCATTATCTTCGTTATAGTAAGTGACAGGTGAATATGTACCTGATGTACCAACAATAATTTTCCCAGCTTCTTCAATATCAGTCCATGAAGTATCTTCTTCATTTGTACCTGTTTCTTCTGGTTGGTCACCAGCCGTTTCATTCTCATCAGCTGAATCGTCTGTAGTACCACATGCTGCTATCGTAAGCATAAGCATGACCATTAATAATAGTGACAAAATCTTCTTCATATATTTTCGCTCCCTTTAAATTCTTAGTTAATCAATCGGAATAATAAATTTAAATTACCATTAGTTCGTTCCATTGTCAATACAAATAATTTTCTCCTCATAGTTTATCCATTGAAAACGTTAATATTAAATTTTACTGGTACTACTTTAAAGGTTAGAATAAAAATAAGAGTAAGACAAAGGTTAAAGCATCAGAGCTGATATAGTAAACATTTCATTATATAGATTAATATCAATCCTAAAAAACACAAACTAAGGAGGAAAGAAGTTGGCAGAACATCATTTTCATTTAAAAGCAAATTGGCCTGGATTACGTAATGATGTGGGAGAGATTGAAACCAAAAATTTAATCACAAAAGTCTCGATCCCTCCAGAAATGGATGGCCCCGGAATCGGAACCAACCCTGATGAAATGCTCCTTGGTGCAGCCGCGACCTGTTATATCATTACTTTAGCAGCCATGATGGAGCGTAGTCGTTTAGATAAAGTTGATTTAACGATGACATCTGTTGGCATTGTTGATGTGACCAAAGGAGTCATCACCTATAAAAAAATTATCCATCGTCCCGAAATCGTCTTAAAACAAACCGCTTCGCCCCAAGATAACAAGTTAGCACATAAACTTGCTGAGAAAGCAGAAAAATCCTGCATGATTAGCCGAGCCATTCAAGGGAACGTAGAAGTTGAATTACAAGCAACGGTTAAGGTTGCTACTGAGTAAACAAATAAGCCATTAAAACGTTACATCAACCGGTGATTCAGTAAGCTTTGTAATGGCTGCATCTAAACTGGCTTAGAAAACGGCTATCTTATTAATAAAATAAACTTGTAAATACATATTAAAGCACCCTAATTTGAACAAATTAGGGTTGCTACAGCATTATAACTCAGTAGTCACAGGGCTTTAAATAGAAGCTCTTGCAAACAGATTAAAGATGTATGTAAGATCACTTCATCTAACCCCGTTCCACACTACAAATGTGGTCATTTACCACACTTTCAACTTTTTTATTCTCTCTTAACAAGCTCAAATGATTCTTCAAACTCATTCCATTTTACATTCACCTGTATAACTTCATCTTCATTTAATTTCATGCCATCCCCACCACCATCCATAGTAAATGTTAGATTATTAGGTGGTCTATCAAATTCTCTAGCACTACTACTGCCATGAAGACTCGTGTCGAAAGAAAATTCTATTTTTTTTAATGGTTGAATATCTTCAGTCGTTCCTTTGAAAGTCAGAATAAACTTATCCCTATACTTATTAGAATATACGGTTATTCCATTCTCTTCACCAAATATTTCTGCTCCTTCATATAGATAGTCAGCCTGCCAAAACTCTCCTTCCCCAGCAAAAAGGTATTGATAGTTTTCACCTTTATCATCTGAACAACCGCTCAATATCAAAAACATAAACAAGAGTGTTATTTTGATTAGATATCTAATAGGATCCCCTCCTTTGAAACTCTATTGGCGCTCGTTCAATATTTAATTTAAAATTACTTACAATATACTAACTTCCTTAAAGTGCACAAAAACACCTGCTCCTTAAGCAGATGTTTTTGTCATTACTTTTTATCTTCATCCGTAAGCATAGTAGATTCAGCAAGTTGAGCAAGCTCTTGAGCTTGATGATTGATTTCTTGAATCGTTGCTGAGAATTCTTGAATTGAACCTGTTTGTGTGTCCGTTAGCGAGTGGATTTCAGTAAATGCTCCATTTAATGCCCTTAATAGTTCTTGGATATTCTGAGTAATAGCATTGATTTGGTCAACATTTTCTTTTGAATTTGAAGCTAGCTTACGAATTTCACTAGCTACAACCGAGAATCCTTTTCCTACTTCTCCAGCTCTAGCCGCTTCAATAGCCGCATTTAAACCTAATAAATTACTTTGATCCGAAATCCCTTTAACAACTGATGAGATTTGCCCAATTTCTTCAGCACTAGAGCTAACATCCTTCATTTGACCCGTGATACTCGTTACTCGCTCAGATAGCTTCATCACGGAATCTGTAATATCTTCAATTGAGGCCGCTGTCTGTTCAACAATTGCCGAGAAACTTTCAGCCATCTCAAATAACTTGTTTGCCTTTTCTAAGCTCGTTCCGATACCTACACCACCAACTACCTTCCCTTCTTTGTTGTGTAATGGGATAGCTCGTGCAATTAATGGAAACCCAAAAAGCTCTTTTGGTAACACAGCCGATAATTGTGTTTTATTCCGAATTGCATTCGTAACAATATCACCTTCTACTAATGGGTCTCCCGAGCGAACATCTAAAGAAAAAGTTTTACCAGGAATATTCACAAGTAATTTCTCAGTGTCATAAATACCGACCGTAATATCATCTTGAATAAGATTATTTAACAATGGAGCCACTTTTACAAAAGCACTCAGTACATCATCTTCAATTTCTAAATTAGCTATATTATTCATGTTCTATCACC
This sequence comes from Alkalihalobacillus alcalophilus ATCC 27647 = CGMCC 1.3604, assembly GCF_000292245.2. Classification (GTDB taxonomy): domain Bacteria; phylum Bacillota; class Bacilli; order Bacillales; family Bacillaceae_D; genus Alkalihalobacillus; species Alkalihalobacillus alcalophilus. The sequence goes on from NZ_ALPT02000003.1 coordinate 94,667, forward strand.
TCTAATATGGAAAGTTTCTTTGCGAATGATTGACTGAAATCCATTTTAACGTAGTGAATTCTTCTAAGCTCCACTCACCGTTCAATCGACCTAAACCTGATTGCTTTTCACCACCAAAAGCCACAATCGGTTCATCATTAATCGTAATATCATTAACATGAATCATACCAGTGTGAACCTTCTTGGCCATTTCTACACCACGTTCTGTATTGGAAGTGTGAATCGCACCACTTAAACCAAATCGAGTATCATTCGCAATCTCAATCGCATCTTCTTCCGTGTCAAAAGGGATCACACAAACGACTGGTCCAAATAATTCTTCTTGGGCTAAAACCATATTTGGAGTCACATCAATGAGAATAGTTGGTTCGACCATTCTTCCTTCAATATTGCCTTTTAATAAAGGCACCGCTCCTTCTTGTATACCTTCTTCAATTAAATTGTATAATGTTTCTGCTTGGCGATTATTGATCACAGGACCAATGATTGTGTCTGGGTCTCTTGGATCCCCTGTCTTCAGCTTGGAAACCTTGTCCGAATACTTATCAACAAACTCTTTATATACATCTCTTTGAACAAGAATCCGATTTGCTGACATACAAATTTGACCTTGATGTGTAAATCGACTAAATGTTGCAGCCTCAACAGCATAATCAATATCAGCATCCTCAAGTATTATAAAGGCACTATTTCCACCTAACTCGAGAATCGGCTTTTTGAAATTCTTAACAGCAACTTGTCCAATATAGCTACCAACTTTTGTTGAACCAGTAAAGGAAATGATTCTTGGGATTGGATGCTCAACAAATGCATCTCCAATTTCTTTAATATCGGTTACGATAACATTTAATAGCCCTTTTGGAACTCCTGCCTCCTCAAAGATCTTTCCGATAAGAGTTCCTCCTGTGATCGGTGAATCTTCATGAGGTTTTAATACAACCCCATTTCCAGCTCCTAAGGCAGGTGCAACAGATTTCATCGATAAATAGAATGGAAAATTAAATGGACTAATGACCCCTACAACTCCAGCTGGAATTCTGTATAATCTATTTTCCTTACCATCCTCTACTGAAGGCAATATTTTACCTTCCATTCTTAATGGAAAAGTGGCCGCTTCTTTGATAATGTTTTTTACAAGTCCTATTTCAAACATCGCTTTTAGACGTGTTCCACCTAACTCTTCCATAATTAGTTGGGTTATCTCTTCTATATGTGTATCAATGTACTTTACTGCTTCTTCAAGAATGTCTCTTTTTTTATATGGGTTCACTTTATCCCATTCGCACTTTGCCCTATGTGCTGCTTGGTAAGCAAGGTCAATATCAGCTTTATTCGCTATCTTAAACTCTGTTATCAGTTCATCATTGTATGGATTCACATTTTTAAGTACCGTACTACTCTGTCCATCTCTCCATTCTCCATCAATCAATTGCTTTCCCAATAACTTTGTATCCACGTTATCCCCACCTAGCTGTATAATTTATCCAATCATTATTAATATCGGTGAGTTCTCCATTTAATTTAGTTCTTTAGGAGCGCGAAATAATAAAAAAAGACCTGACTCCGTTTTTCACTTAAACAAATCCTAATGTAATCGCTTCTCATCCCATAAATGTCCTTTTATAAAAATGTTCACCTGACAAAATTCAGTTAAAATGACCCATAAAAAGTTTTTCACAAATAAAGGTGTAAGGATTTAATTAAAAAGAGTGACGAATAATGAAATAGGAAGAAATCCGTACCCTATAACCCAAACTCCTTTGCATAGATTACAGCCCCACTGATAGGCTTTGCATTCTCTTGTAATTGAATTGCCATAAAATTAACAGAAGGGATTCCCGCTGGAACTAATACTCCTAGTTTCTCTGCTGGAATATAGCCTAAGCGTGGGTAATACTTTTCACTTCCCAAAACAAGCGAATACTTATATCCCAATTCCTCAGCAATTTTATGCCCTTCCTTTATCAGTGCAGTTCCAATACCCTGACTTTGGAAATCTGGTAAAACAGATAACGGGGCTAACACAAGCACTGTGTCGTTCCCTACCTTAGCCTTTGTAAACAGAACATGTCCTGCAATCTCCCCATCAACCACCGCTACTAGTGATAATTCAGGTATAAATGCCTCACCTTCTCTTAAGGCCACAACTAAATCCTGTTCATTACCATCACTATGTTCCGCAACTTTAAAAGCATCTTTTACAAGATCATATACCTTATCGTAATCATTTTTAGTCTCTTGTCTAATTAACATTTTTTCCTCCAAATATGTTCTTGTTTGAACCGACAAAAGATCATCGGCAAGTTCAATGTTGAAATTCAAAAAAAGGATGGTCACTACTCCATCCTTTTAAAGTTCTATCATTAACTAATCAATCACACGTGCAACCTTCCTACCACAAGTCTTACATTCCCCCTTCAATACAGGGGCATATTCACCTTCTTCTATCGTATACTTCACAATTTCCGTTACACCACAATTGCTACAAAATACGTTTTTTACGAGCATTTCTCTAACATTTTGTGGGATAGAGAGCCATTTTTTTGCTGCTTCCATTATATTCACTCCTTTAGAGTTGGTTTAAAAGATAACTATTTAAAATCATGCCAAGAATGTCGATTTAAACTAGGTTGCAACTACATTTATCTCGACTTCATTTGTTAAGTTAGTCGATTTGGTGCCTTATAAATGTGTTTGAATCCACTGAATAATATCTGAAGAAACTTCTTCCTTATTTACTTCATTCAATAATTCATGTCTGGCATTTTCGTAAAATTTATATGTTACATCACCAATTCCAGCCTGCTTAAACCCTTGATAAGCTTGTAGCACACCTTTCGTATCATTCCCAACAGGATCAGCACTTCCCGAAATTAAGAAGATTGGTAAAGTAGAAGGGATACGCTTAATGTTTTGGGGACTATTTACCAGTTCAATCCCCTCAAGCAAATCACTGAAAAATCCGGTTGTAAAAACCCCTCCACAGAATGGATCTTCTATATATTTATTTACTTCCTTTTCATCACGGCTCAGCCAGTCAAAATCCGTTTGTTTCGGATGGAACGCTTTATTATAACCGCCGAAGATTAAGTTATTCATCCTAGAACTTGGTGTTTGGCGACCATGCTTTTTTATTTCCCATCTCGTGATCAACCTTCCTATTTTCCCACTTAATCCTAGATTCCCTCCAGTACCACATAAGATAACACCCGCAATTCTGTTTCCATGTAACTGGATATACCTCCTTGATAAAAAGGAGCCCATACTATGTCCAAAAATGAAGATTGGGACATTAGGGTTCTCCCTTTCTATAACAGATGTCAATTGGGCCATATCACCAGCTACCCTTTCAAATCCCTGTTCATCATCAAAATATCCAGACATCCCATTTAATTGTGCTGTCCTACCATGACCACGATGATCATTGCCATAGACTGAGAAACCCTCCGCTACTAACTTCTTTGCAAACTCATCGTATCTTTCAATATGTTCTGCCATTCCATGAGCAATTTGAACAATGGCACGTGGATTTTCCTCCGTAACCCACTTCCTTGCAAAAACCTTAAACCCGTCATTTATATCAAATGTAAAAGACAAATGTGTATTCACGCTCATAACCCCTTTTGTTATTTTTTTACAAGTCTGTTTTCGTAACCACTCTCTTTCTTGCATTACAAATTAATCTGTGTTAAATAATTCATCACCTGTTAACCATTCCAAGTCATCATCTAATTGAAGAATAGGTTCGATAAAACTACCATTAATAATTTTATAATCAGAACGCCTTCCACTAAAAAATTCATCATCGAAATCAAAGTAATAACTATTAAACCTTGTATGTATAGTCATGCTATAATCTAACGTTTTCTGGATTCTTTTATACTGATTTCTTATCGATATGATTGATTGTTCTTCGATTAAAGTATTAATCATTTCAGGATCATCAATCTGTAACCATAAAGGCTCATCTTCTACTCGAGAGTATAGATTAATATGAGTGATTTCATCAGTTTCGCTAATGTCTTCTGCTAACATTTCTCCAAATGAAGTTGTACTAATAAATCGAAACAATATTACGCTAATTAATAATCCAATTAAAATTAAAAAAATGACAATTAATTTCTTCAAAAATTTCACTCCTTTCCGAAGCACAGGGACCGAAGCACAGGGACGGTTCTCGCGCTTCTCTCCCCCTTTCCTTAGGGAGTGCCAACCTCCCACCAGCTTATGTAATTGCTATAAATAATCTAGCGGAGCCAACCATAACTGTTCGATAAAGTCTAGCAATCTTCGGGTCGTTCCTAGCACCAAAACTGTCGAATTGTTCTCGGGAGCTATACGTTTACTAATACGCAAAAGAGAAGCAGGAGAACCGTCCCCATGCTTTCTTAAAACTCTTCTGCTTTACCACTTACTTTGTATAATCATAATAACATATAATGGAATTAGGAAAGTGCGAGAATCACCCCGAGCTTCAATTTAAAGCGTTTATGATTCCCTTTACGGCTTTTACTCAATAGCTTTCATAGCGTATGTAGTTTCTATAACTAGTCTAGCAGAACCAAATTAATTTCTACTTCAGCCATCATCAGCAATTCTTTCCAATATTATGTTTGTTTGTACAGAGAAAATTCATGGCACTAAGGCCGTTTAGATGTATTTGCAAGCAAAAAAAGAGTATGATAAAAGAAATGAACATTATCCTTTATTCTCTTCAACCACCATTTTCCATCTTTTAAGAAAGTCCCGTTTTTATGTTAAGTGGTTTTTACATGATTTATCGTTAGAGAATTTAACTATAATTTACAATATATAAAATACTGGAGGCCCTAAAATGAATAAAGAAGCAGGATTAGTAGCAATAAGAGAAGTAACGAGAGAAGAGTTTGTTGACTTAGCTCAAAGTGAGATTCGTGAATTATTTGAAATTGAACATTTTAAAGTGATTGACGGTTCAAAAGGCGAAGAACTAAATCATTTTGTTTATAACATGGAAACTCACAGCTGTTATTTAATAAATATGGCTACGTGCTATCAATTAGTTACATCTTTCTATTGTGGTGGAAGTAAACCCTCTATCATTGAAAATTTAAATAAAATCGCTGCGTCAACTAAATAAGCAAAAAACCGAGAAAATAAATTAGGGAGCCTCATGAATAGGGCCCCTTTTTAGGTGTTTCCATTGGTTACACAACCATATTGATGAATACGTCTTCTACACCCTTCTAATGTTTCTTTTTACTTTCTGTGCAGTCGGCAAGTAACCTTGAATACCCTTTAAATGTATCATAGTTACATTGTTTTCAACCCTTTTATTTTAAACTCTCCTATTCGAACCATGATTCATCTTCTGCATACTGTTCAGGGGCTTTCCCTTTTCTTTCCTGAACAAATGGATTAAATGGTATGGAATCTACTTCCTGAATTTGCTCTACCTCGACAGTAAATTTCCACTCATGACCATAATCAAACAAATATAAGAAACGCTGCTTCGGGATCAATCCTAAACCACCTATTAGAATCTGATCTGCATTAGGATGCCCGTAGTCATCACCTGGAGAGGCAATGCAATCATTTGACCATTTTTCCCCGTCCATAAAAAATGAATAGAGATGGTCATCATCAAAACCGTAGGCACTTAAAATGATTTCGTGCAGATGTTCCATCGTATGTTTTCCTGTTAAAACAACCTTTCGCCAAAGCCCAGTTGATATTGAAACCTTAAACGTATAAATGCCATCGATAAATCTCCTTTTATTTCTTGGCAAAGTTCTTTGCAATTCTTCTTCTGGAAATAAAATCTTAAATGGCTGGAAAAATGGCTGTGAGCTTTGATCAACTTTCATTCTTTCCAAAATAGCATTGATTACTTCTTCTGGAATATCCGCAAACATCATTTTCTCCAGTTCAAGTTCAGTACCAGGGATCGGATTAATCTCCCCTTCTTCCCTCCTAAAAGCAATATTCCAAATATTTATATTTCGGTCAATTAGTAAAACCGGGATTACTTTCGCTCCAAAAGCTGTTCCTCTGATCGACTTAGCAAAATATTCATTCTTCCGAAAAGACATCTCGATTCGTTCTTGATCATTTTCACATTTCCATAATCCGAACCAATCAAGGTATAGAGACAAGGAACTAAATATATTAAGATATTTAATTAGAGATGATTCTCTTAAGTCACTATTTTTATTTAATGCTAGGTATTCTGAATTTTTCTGACTAAACAAATAAAATATATCCTGCAGTAGCACAGGTATCGGGAGCGGTTTATACCTTTGAGCAATAAGCTTTTCCCAATTTACATCAAGCCAAAAAGTTTCGAGCAGGAAGAAGTATTTTTCTGTATTCGATAAATCCTTGTATAATTGTAGCCGCTCCGTGCCCTTCAGCAGTAATTTCCCTTGTTTTTCAGAGACTTTCTCCAACAGATGGCCACTTAAAGCCAAATAATAGAAAAAGTGAATATATGGGTAATAGTCTTGCTTAGTATACCTTGTTGCGTGTTCGTTCTGAATCGTCATCCTATTATTTAAGTCTGGCAAATGTTTCTGTGAAATATATTCCTTTGTTTTTGTTAACTGAACCGGGTGATTTTCAATATAATTAATAAACCGGTCAAAATCACTTATTAATGTTATCGGAAAGGATTCCTTATTCGTGTCCTTTCCAGATTCCACTTCGAGATTTTCGATACTTGGCGAAGAATCAGTCCAATCCGATAATTCATCAAATGAAAGCTGTTCCGTTTCTTTATTTATGACAGGAGATTTCAAATTATTTTTCTTTTTGTTAATACCTTTTCCCAAAATTAATTCCACCTTTCTAGGAGCCGTTAGGAAGCACAGGGACGGTTCTCGTGCTTCTCTCCCCCTCCCTTTCCTTAGGTGTGCCAACCGCCCACCGTTTATGTAGTTTCTATAAATAATCTAGCAAATCCAACCTTTTAAACTTATTGTTAATTAAAGATAATAACCTCTTACTAACTTAATCTGTTCGATAAAGTCTAGCAATCTTCAGGTCGTTCCCAGCACCAAAAACTAAAACTAACGAACTTCTCAGAAGCTATCCGTTTACGAATTTGCAAAAGAGAAGCAAGAGAACCGTCCCCATGCTTCACACTTCATTAAGTTTGGTTAAATCCTCACTATTTGCTACATCGGTCCAACATGAACTAATATTTTTATCACTGCATACCTGTGCCTTTTCATCCCCAAATGCACTTTTTGTTTTCTCAAGATTTTCGGGTCTTACTTTTCGTCCAGCAGGGTTCTTATACCAACCAAAGAAATAAATTTTGTCTCTTTCTTCTATCTTTCTTACATCTGCCGCAATATTTAAGACCTCTGTATATTTTGGTCTTTTAGAAAACTCCGCTGGAACTTTTTTATTTAAAACCTCAAAAAAATCTTTTGGTTTAAATGTGTGATTCGGATCATATTTAAAATCAAGATAAGCAACCAGTTTATTGTAATCTTTTAGATAACTGCTTACTTTATATCCCTTTTTAATTTCCAACTCAAATACTTCTGGTTTTGTTCCAAGTGTTGTTAAATATAATCTATAAGGAATTACATCTACTAAAAATATACAGCTAAATCCTTTTCCGTTATATTCAAATGGAAATACTACCCTATCTTCACTTTTATTAATCATATCTTGATGCAAAACTCTTAATCCAGTAAATTCAAACATTCTCATTTCCCCCTTTTCAAAAATTAGTTTTAATCATCTGTTTTTTCATATAATCTAGAAAGCAATCAACAGGCTTATCATTCCACTTCTTACTATGTACTGCACGATGGCAATTTGCACATAGCATCATTAAATCTATTCCTTTAGTTATTCTTTCACCCATATATAATGGTAAAACATGATGGCCCTCTATAAAATCAATTCCATATGATTTTTTAAACGAGAAATTGCATGCCTCACAAAAAAGGCTACCATTCTTTTTAACAAATTCCCTTTTTGCGTAATTTACAATTACAGAATTACGTTCAACTTGATAGTGAATACGTTGTCGTCTTATCCCTTCAACTGCTTCTACCTTATTTGTCTTTTCATTATAAACAATAGAGAATCCACTTTCTTCATTTTCACTTATGAACTTAGTAAATGCTGTATGTAAGCTATCCTTAATTTCCCAAATAAATAATTTATCTTTGTAATATCCATTGTAAAAGTGACTCCAATAACGCTCCTTTTTACTTCTTTTTCTTATATCTTCAACAAAAATATATCCCTTATTTCTTAAATTCTTTACTGTTTCCACCATTGATCTGTTATAGGTCTGATATGGACGTCCAGTTATTTCTGATATTTGTTTTGCAGAGCCACTACCATCCATTTCAAACATTAAAGTATAAATTGCCTCCATTAAAATAGGCGAAAAACAATTATCCTCTTGTAACATTGCGAACCATTCATCAACGGTAAAGCTTTGTACATTTGTTGGATAGTAATTTAATGCCTCTTTCATTTCAATCACCCGTCCTAAATTTATTTATATTGCACTGCAGGAAGCACAGGGACAGTTCTCGCGCTTCTCCCCCCCCTCCCTTTCCTTAGGTGAGCCCACCGTTTATGTAGTTTCTATAAATAATCTAGCAAATCCAACCTTTTAAACTTATTGTTAATTAAGGATATATAAAGGATGTTCACTACTGCTCTGTCGATTTAAATAGCTCACTCCAAACATTATAGGCGAATTAGATATTGAAAAAATGAAAGTGGCATTAAAAGTGACATTAAGCCAACGTAGTAACAAAGAATAAAGTTTTTAGAGGAGAAAATGGATATAAAGAAGGTAACCATTGGGCTATCTTCTTTATTCGCTTTAGAATTACGATCTTGATTTACGAACCTGACACAGTGAAGTTAAATTATAAGGGTCCTTGTTAATCAAAAAAGGTTGAATTGTGCATTGCTATAAATGGTTTAGGTAATTGTTGAAGTCTAACTCATTTAATTCATAAGTATTACTCCATTCATAATACTTAATATTTTTTAGGAAGCTATGGAAGTTACTATCCTTTAATAACTTTATTACTAATGAAACCTGTTCTCTATTTTTTCTACTACCTTCGCTATTATTAAAGCCTGAGTTTTTAATTATCGTCCTAATCATTCCTAATAATAAATCAATTGTCTCAAGACCAACCTGTTGCTGTTTTGGAACATATTTACTGCTTTTAATTTTATAATTTTCTCCCCTATAAATAGCTTGTACATTTAATTGCTTAGGTAATGTTTCAGCCAACTGAACTTCTTTTTTTCTATATTCCTCAGCATCCTCAATAAAAATATGTGTATTAACCTGCAAATGTGTACCGAACTTACGCAAAAGCCCATACACAATTCGTTCTGGTAATTTCATGTATATAGATGAAAAGAACAGACTTGGATCTACATCTGTAAAATCTCTTGCATTCATCTTGATGATCGTTTGATCATAATTAAACACATTCATTTTTATTAATTCTTGATAGTTCATCATTTGTTTGATTATTTTCCAAATAGTATTTCTTTCCCTACTGTCACCCTTATAATCAACCCAATGTAACTTTTTATTTCTAATAATTTGATTCAGATCTTCTATTTCGCTTCTAAGATAAATTTCTTCTGGAATAGCTAATGCACCCATTAAATGAGGACGATCGCTACTATTTTTTCCACTTTCATCAAAAAAGATGTTTAAATTAAAGACTGTTTGTCCATTCATATACTAATACCTCTTTACAAAAGTTATAAAATCATACATAATAGTAACTAATAAATAATATACTAATTACATAACTCATCGTGCCATTGAATTAACGATGCGTTAAGTTTACTTAAAACTACTTGTGGAGCCCATGTATTTCCGCACGTAGTTTTTTAGTTTATACTTAATGTTGATAAAACGAATGCAGATAAAGTGTAACAAAACAATCTCCTGAAATTGCTGTGGATAAGCTGCCTCACAACCATTTTTGTGGACAAGTTTGTGGAGTAAGGTAGTTATCTTTGGATAAGTTCATTTGGATTATCATGAAAAAATAAGAGCGATCACTTGAAAGTGTGGATAAACTAAAAACTTAACCTTCCTTATTCAACCGGATAAAAGTCTATACTGTTTTTAAACTAGGCAATATTATCGTCCGCTTTTCAAAACACAATATAACATAGCCTATGTCCTTCTAAATAAACAATGGAGCTATCAGCTCATATAATTTTCTGCTACTTTCTACTGCTGTCACTGCCAAAGGTACCGTTTTTAATAAGTTTTGAATTGTATTAATAGCTGTCTTCAGAACTTCTTTTTTGGGTTTTTCTTCAGCTGTCTCAGTTTCAATAAGCTGAGCTTGAGATAATAAAATATTTTTTATATCCTTATTATTTGCCAACTCAATTTCAATATTAGCTTTCAGCTCAGTAATTAAACTTGCAATCTCCGATTGGTTTACCTGAATATTTTGTGTTGCATTTAAGGTACTGTTGTCATTTGATATGTTTACCTGTGCTTGACCTCCACTTACATTTATCATAAATCTACTCTCCTCATCATATCCCATATCTGTTGCAATATCAGATAAATAAACATTAATTCCATCTACAAAAGGCATTACAACTCGATTTCCAAATTCTTTTACCATATCTTGATACTTTTTGGAGGATGTATAACCCCAACCAAGTGCAGATGTTTGAACTGAAGTATTTTCACTGATATATTTCAAAATTTGGTATACATAGTTAATTTCCTGTTCAGGTGTATCACCAGTTGACAAAACAAGTCGACCATAACTTGCAGATACCTGCTTAATTTCGTCTTGCAAGTTAGGATATTCTACGAAAATACTTTTAATATATTCATTAATTATAGGCGTATCATCAATATATTCAATAAACATTTTAATAATTGAATTGATTTCATTATAATGAGCATTTAAAACTCTTGAAGCCATCTGTCTGAATTTTCTACTTGTTTTCTTTAATTCCTTTTTATTAATTTCCACTTTGCATTTCCCCACAAAACGGACAATATCCGCCTTCCATTTTTAAGTTTGGACTAATTTTAGCTTCCTTGTGACAACATCTATATGTTTGAACTTCTAAGTTATCTATTCTTGAAAAAATCGGATCAATAGAATCCTTTTTTATTTTTTGACCAGGTTTATATTTTATGTTTCCACCCTTGAATGTTTTACTTAATTTTTTGCTGAAATCATTAAGCAAATCTGATACATGGTTATTAGCCATTTTCATAGCTATATCAAATACCTCTTCAGTAATCAAACTGTCGGGAGTCAATCCGCAGTTTGGACACCAAATTTGAAGTTGTGAATCATCTTCAAAATCAGTAGGTGTCATTTTAAAAAACTCGCCACAAAGAGAACACTGTAGAAGAACAAATCCATCCAAATCCGATGGAATAGAAATATTAAATGTTACATCCTCCGACATATTAACAACTCCTTTCACCTTTTATTTGTAATAAAACTATTAAATTTACCTTATCATAAACTAAAACAAAAACATATTAACTTAATTAAAGAGAACGTTCACTATAAACCTTACTTTTTAATATCAGATTTCTAAAATTTTTGGGGGGTTCGTGGTTATAGTGGTTGATATATTCTTTTATTCCAAGTCTAGCTATTAAATATTGCAGGAACGCCTTTCGTAAAGGCTTGGTTCACTGCTGCTATGACAAATTCAATATCTAGTGATTGTTCCAGTTCCCATGAAATAATGTACCTTGAAAACCAATCAATAATGGCTACCAGATACATCCATCCTTTTTCTTATCGAATGTACGTTATGTCTGTTGCCCACACATGGTTTGGATGGGAAGTGGCCAGATTTCGTAGAAGGTAAGGATAGACTCGATGTTGATGATTTCGTTTACTAAGATTAGGCGCAGGTGAAATCCCTTGTAGGCCCATTTCTCTAATATGCCTTTGAACGGCTTTACGATTGATGATCAATCCCTGTTGATTAAGCACGGCTGTCATCCTACGAGAGCCATAGTAAGGAGTTTTTGTATAGATCTCATCGATACGGTGTTTGATCAAGATTTCTTCCGGATCTGGTGGAACAGGCTTATAGTAGAGACTTGAGCGATTCAACCCTAGTAATTCAGCTTGTTTCTTTAATGCGAGTTCTGAATCTTCCCATTCTATCATGGCTATTCGTTCTTCTCTAGGCTTTAAAGCCAGTTTTTTTTTAGCCACGATAGTTCCGTGGTTAATCGTCCGACTTCGGCATATAAGGTTTCAATCTGTTGTTCATACTCCTCCTTCATCTTGTCGGCCTTTTTAGTAGATGGATCAAAAGCTGAGGGTAACTGATCCAAAGCAGCTTTATTCCATTGCGTAATTGGTTTACATGAATCCCATACGCAGATGAAATTTCGTTTAAGGTTTTTTCTTCCTTGAGCATTTCTAGTACAACTTGAGCCTTGAAGTCTTTTGTATACCGTTTTCATTTCGTCATGATCTACCTTAAATTCTCCTTTCTGTGTGTCTGAATTTATGGGTCCATTATAGTCTTTCCACTGCGGTATCTTGTGTTTCCTTCGTTAAATTCAATGCAATGCAGAATTTTTCGTACACATCTACATCAACCGTAAAAGTTACACTTTTATCCACTGTTTACACATCCCCTTTACATTCACTATTTAGAAAATTACACCATATACATTTGTATTTTATAGATACTCATAAACTAATTTTGTATTTACTCATTACAGGAACATAATAAAAAACACCCTACATATATTTTCTGCAAGGTATCATATCCTGATAATGATTTGTTATTCACTTCTACTTGTCTACATATACGCTCATGCCTGATTTGAATTCCACCTCAAATCCGACATCGTGTACGTGTACCGTAATTTTCTCAATAAGCCTCCTTACCAACTGCCATCACGTAGCTTTAATTTCAAATATCATTTTGTCTAAATACTCATTTAAGTTTATTTCATCCTTTACTTTCTTCATTGCAATCTCAATGGCAATTGTTGCCGAACCAAGCTTATTTTGATTCTCATCTACAATACAAATTTGAGTGCTTTTAAAATTATCTCTTACGAATTCGTCATCATATATTGCAGAAGATAGTTGATCTAAGCATTGCGACGCATGAATTAATGATGATTCAACATCATGACCGATTTTTCCCCTTACATTTAAACAAAAAACCTCTGACTGCTCTTCTGTTGAATCAAATTCAAAACCAACGATTTGCAAATTGTGAATTATGTGCAATAATGATGATTCAAATCTGATATCAAAATTTACTCCCTCACCTAATTCCGCTACTATTTCCTCCATATAATTTAAGTAGGTTAATATCTGTGCTAATCTAATAGTTCTATAAATGTCCTGTGTCCAATAAACTATTCTGTAAAATGCTTCGATTGATATAGTTTGTGTCCGGATATTTGGTCTCCCATATTTAACTGCTATGTTGTCTTTGCTTAATATGTATGATTTATGAGCTGCGATATTTCTCCATTGATTTGTTGATACAGAATAAAGAGGATCTTCAAGAAATAAATTAACATCTTTTTTGAATTGATTTGGAAAATTTCTTATTAAATTTCCGAAATCAGAATCTGAATTATCAACAACGGTTTGATTCAACTTTAATTTAACTAATTTATCTAAGAGCTTAAATCTTGGTTTAAATACACCTTCAAGAGTTTCGTCAATAATTTTAAAATAGGAAGTTATTTTATCTCTTTCTGAAAGAGTTGCAATGTCTGGTTGGGTTAGAACATTCGTCATCCACTTTGAATCAGTTCTTGAAATATCATTAAGAGACTCAGCAAATATTTTAATTGCTAGTTCCTTGTTGGTGTTTAAACACTCCTTGTAAAAATCAAATGTCCACTCAAATAATCTTAAATACTCTGGCTTTTCACTCAATCTTATGTAATTGATAATTTCAGTCTTTAATAGATCTTTGTTCTTTTCTAAAATAGTATCGCTTATGAAATACTTACCTAGCTTTAGCTTTATCAAAGCTTTCCAATCATCTACTGAAAATTCTTTTGAAAGTTTCAGGTCCTCATAAATTTTATCTCGTCTCAAATTGACCTCCCCCTCATATAGTCTAACAATCCCTCTCTGAATGCTTGTCCTCAATCAATATATATTTCTTTTTCATCAGTACTCCTATATATTTCCAAAAGGGTCTTGTTTGAAAAATATGCATAAACTTTTCTCCAGCCAATTAATTAAAATCTTATCTCCCATTCAGCTTTTCCTGCTCAATAAAATAATCCAGTGAAATCCCATAATCATTACAACCAGCAGGAAACATTTTATCTGCTTCTTCTATTGGCATTCCATAAGTATCCTCACTATTATCCATTCTAGTACCATGCCCGGTGCACACATCTCCAAAATTAAACTCACAAGTAGAGCAATTCTGCTCAACAAGCTTATCTCCAGGATTTGCTTTCATTTTTCTTAACTTATCCTCCATTTTCACTTATCCTTATAGAGCGTGTTCAAAAAGTCCTCAAATTTCAAAAAAAATAAAAATGCACCTTAATAAAAAATGGTAAAACGGGAGTGACCAAACAACCAAAAATACCAATTTGCGAGGTGCATTTTCATGGATTTGCAGTTAGAACTGCTTCCTTACCATGACTATAACACACTCGGATTTGGTGCTGAACTCCTTGATTATCTAAATTTGGTCGATGATTCGATCGTTTTGGATCAAGTGGGCCCCCTTTATAAGGAGGGTGGGCGTCGTCCAGTCGATCCGAGAACCTACTTTCGGATGCATGACCTTTATTTTACTCGTCCAGAAATCACGTCCTTTCGTCAGCTTTGTAAGCAACTTGTCGATCCTAAAAATCACGCTTGGCGCAACTTCATCGGGACGCCGAACATAAAAGATGTGCCTGTCCTAGGTGTGGCATCACATCTGTTAACTACTTCTCTTGTCGTAGATTTATTGCAAAAATACTCAATTTCATCATTACTCTGTCTATCAAGAATAAACTCTGTTGTTTTTACTTGGTCTTGCCTTCTTGTCTTGACTCCAATTCTGAGTAGCTGAGTATTCGTGTCTGGATGGGCTTAATTCACGCTTATCTCACCCATGATATAGTGTAATTTACTGAACCTACGTCATATGCTTCAGACCATCTATGAGATATAATTTCCCTACAACTTTCAACCCTTATTTTATCATTCGCAAAAATCTTAAAAATATCTAATAGAAATAAATTGACAAATATCGAAATCAGTAGTACAAATATTCCAACAAAAAATACTTTTTAGTCATGTAATAACCACTCCTTTCTAACTAAAAATTTTGCAAATAATAGCTGATTTTATTTAAAAGTCAATCATTACCTTTGTGTTATTTTTTTGTACTATTGCTATGTTTTTTTTATAACTGAATCAATTTCATAAAACCTATCTAAAGAAACATACAAGGACCCAATTTTCATGTTCTCATTTTTAAAAATGGAAATTACACAGCTTGAATAACCTCTTTTTCAGATAAGGACTTAGCTATACGATCACACGCGAGTTTTGCTCCATTATAAACCAATTGCGTCAAATCAAAATGAACTTTTGCTCGCTTCCCCGTTCGATAACGAACATTATTTAACTGGAAGAACTCCTTGAA
>NZ_ALPT02000004.1 GCF_000292245.2 Alkalihalobacillus alcalophilus ATCC 27647 = CGMCC 1.3604
AGCGAACAGGCTCCGCTTTTTATTTAAGGAGTAAAGATTATTATGATGCAACGTTTTATTGAATTAGGTAGAGGATATTCAGACCTCTATGAATTATTAGAAATCATCAACAGAAATAAAGACAGAGTACGGGCATTCGTACAATTAGATGTCGAAATAGGAACAGCGAAAAAAACATCTTTAGCTGTTGTCTTAGACGAAACAAGTGCTGGTCATTTTATGCCAATATACATTTGTTTGGAGGGAATTCCACAACCTGAGGAAACACCAAATGCCAGGTTTAATCTTTTTAAAGAACAAAGCGAAGAATTAGGGATACCGATTAAACAGTTAGCGGTTAAACCCTCAACCGTTTTTAATGAAAAAGAATTATATTATCAATATTTAATCGGTATTTTACGATTAAACCGAATCATCCCCCCGCTTTCATAAAAAAGAGGCTAAAACAAAACCCATCTCTAGTATGAAAAGCCGATGACATTTTACTCGTTGTAAAATGTCATCGGCTTTCGTTCTTTTTATTGAAAACGAGAAACAACTAAAATATGTCATTGGACTCGTTTTCTTCTTTCTATAGTTAGTTATGTCCCAGCCTCTCTTCTTTGTCTTTGTTTTTCTCTAGAAAATTTCCGTTTTGCAGGTGGAAGCACTTTCCCTTTGACAATTGCCACATTCATTAATAACAACGCTGCACTAATAAGGAATAAGGCACTCATTGTTGTCATACTAACGACCCAACCACCAAGTACAGGACCTAACATATTTCCTAAATACATCGCACTGTTAGAAAAACCATAGGCCCTGCCTTCCATCCCTTCTGGTGAATGGAGGCGAATGAGAGTATTAACAGCAGGAAGGAGACCTCCTATACATAGTCCTAACATAAACCGCAAGACAATAAGCTGCCAAATATCGGTGACAAAAGCTTGAGGAATCGAAATCATCGCTACCCCGAGCATTGCCCAAACCAAAACATTATGAGCCCCTACTTTATCACCTAACCGCCCTAAAAAAGCCGAAGACATCATATTAGAGAAGCCGAGAACAGCGACTGTTAATCCAGCAAAAAAAGCTGTATTTTGAGCAGGTGTTAATTCGGCTACATAAATCGAAAGCAGAGGGTTAATGCCCATCACCGCTAATTGAATGACAAAAATCACCGTATAAAGAGCAAGTACGGGCTTTTTCTCCGTCACCTTTTTAAAGTCTTCCATCGTATTCGTCTTTTTCGCTTGTTTATTAGGAGCCTTGAAGTTCTCCCTCACCATAAATAAACAAACAAGTGTCGCTATTAAAATGCCAAATCCTGTTATGAAAAAAATCATTCGATAACCAAATACTTCTGCCATTAGTCCACCTAATAAAGGTCCTAAAATTCCGCCAGCAACAGCTCCTGATTGCAAAATACCAAGAGCATAGCCAACCTTGTCTTTAGGCGTATTCGTTGAGACTAAGCCAATTGAGGCAGGAATAAATCCTGACACCATTCCATTTAATAAACGGAGTAATAGCAGAGAAATAGGGCCTGTTGCAAAGCCGGTTAAACCAATAATAAGAGCCATTCCAAAACCAGACCGCAAAATCATCATTTTTCGTCCATATCGGTCGGCCATTCGCCCCCAAAATGGGGCAAATAAAAAAGCAGTTAAAAAGTTTGCTCCGAAGATAACCCCCGTCCATAAACCGATCGTGGCTTCATTTTCTACCCCTAATTCTTTTAAATATAAAGGTAAAAATGGGATAATCATCGTCATCGCACTTGCCACAATAAATTGACAAACAACAAGAATCCATAAATTCCGTTTCCAATTTTTCATTTATCCTCACTTCCTTACTCCCATTATATGTTTCGCCCCACGAAATAATCAACCAAAATGACTTCATTTTCCAAAAACATGAGGATCTTCTCACTAAAAAGCCCTTTTCTTAGACATAACTAATCACTTCTCAAAGGCATCGTAGTTGACACCGCTTCTGTTCTTTGTGCTGACATTAACTCTCCCCTAAAACAAACAAAAAAATAACCAAGCATCACCACTTGGTTAAATTCCCATTTTATAATCATATTCTTTTGCTTTATCAGGTTTTGAGTTTTGATATTCCGTTTTCACAAAAGGTCGCATCGATGGTTTAACATCTCTAACAAAATGTAACGATTGTAATTTTTCAATGACTTCATCCGTTTTATCTTGATCACAATAAAAAATAACGTATTTCATTTTTTTTGATACATATTGAACATTTCCGAATCGTCTTAATTGTCTTGCAAATTTCAATGAGGAAAGCCACACTGCTATGCCTTGCCTATTACCTACTAGCATAAATAAGTTTCTCCTTTTTCAATAGGTCTGTAGTCATTTTAGCATTTCCGCCTTAAACGAGCAACATACGATTGTTTTTCAGATGAACAAACAACAAATAAAAGATCGAAATCCAACTTTCAGACACTAGACAAAGTGCGACTGAATTCCCGACTTCAAATCCATATACCTTTCATCATCAAAAAAGCTTGTCGACTCTCTCGTGTTCAGAGACTATGCCGACAAGCTAAAAGACAGTACCTTTGCCTTTTTATTTATCCACAGCTACAAGATCCTCCAGAACCACACCCACCTGAACAAGACATTTGATCAAAAAATGGGTTTCCTGTTGGAACCTTTATTGTTTGAGAAACAGAATGAGCAATTACCCCACTGACCTCATTAAGAAGCTGTTCTAATTCCTTCTCGGCTTTTTTAAATGCCATTACAGTCGGAATAAGATCAAGCTTTCGTTTTGTCTGACGAATCGTACTTGATACTTCTTTATAATCAGGGTGGTATTTACCGAAGCGCTGGACCTCTTCATACTGATCCTTCAACCGATTAAAATCAGCTATTGCTTTTTGCGCCTCTTTATCTTGTTCGAGCTGCTTCTTTTTTATCACATAATCCACAAATACTTCTGATTCGGATATCGCTTGTGCGAGCTCAGAAGCTTCATCAATTAAATCTACCATTGTCATGGTTGCGAGCATTATCCCACCCCCTAGTAATAATTATAACATGTTTGACGATTAGTTCATATTCTAACATATTTCCTCTCACTTTAGGCTTTAAAAAAAGGAATTGACATCGCCCTCTTACTTGACTATAATTCATTCGACTTCTATAAAAGAAAAACTAATGTATTTATAAGGAGATACGAATGAACTTTGTTACTTTTAACCCCTTTCGTACGATCGGCATTCCCAATATTAAATATGTAAAACCTGAGCATATGTTTGAAGATAAAGAAAAAATAATGACAGCTGATTACTGTTTATTCCCAGAAAATTGGCAAGTTAATTCACTTGTTTACGGAATGAAAAAAAAGATATTTCCAAGCATTCAATCGATTCAACTCGGATTTAACAAAATTGAAATGACACGTGCCCTTTGGAGTATAGCCCCTCAATATGTACCGAAAACGGTGATTTTAGGAAGAAATCAAGACAATATTGAGAAAGTGCTTCGAGATTTTGAATTCCCATTTGTTGCGAAAGAAATACGAAATTCAATGGGACGTGGCGTTTATTTAATCGAAAATAGACAACAATTTATCGAATACACCGAAAATAACCCTTACTTTTATGTGCAAGAGTTTTTGCCTATCAAACGCGACTTGCGTGTTTGCATCGTCGGTGATGAAGTGATTGCTGCTTATTGGCGTGAAAATGACGACTCCTTCAAAAATAATGTCTCACAAGGTGGCGAAATATCCTTTGATAACATTCCAAAAGATGCCTTTCCAATCGTTTTAGACATAGCCAAAACTTTAGGGATTGATCACGCAGGTTTTGACCTCGTGTTTGTTAATGAACGCCCTTATATTTTGGAATTTAATACATTATTCGGAAATCAAGGCTTCCAACAAATGAACATTTCCGTTGAACAAAAGATTTACCAATATTTAATGAAGCACCAAACAAAATCAGAAGACTAAAAGAGAACAGTCTAGATAAGCAGGCCGGTGAAAAAGTTAATGGTTCAGACACTCGTGCCATTTTTATGAGACTAGTGAGCACTTTCTTTTCAATTTTATATGTATGCTGCTTAAAAGTTTATAAAAGAGCTTTTGAGTAGCTTTTTTATTTTCCATCTATTGTAGTCACGTGATGTTCATTGCTCATTACGACGTATTCGCACCGTAATTCCGGCAACGTGGATTTTTCATTACCTATCCTACCCTATTCGCACCCTAATCCCGGCAACTCAACTTTTTCATTACCTATTCCTGGTTATTCGCACCATAATCACGTCAACTCGGCTTTTTCATTACCTATCCTACCCTATTCGCACCTTAATTCCTGCAACTCAACTTTTTCATTACCTATTCCTGGTTATTCGCACCGGAATCACGTCAACTCGGCTTTTTCATTACCTATCCTACCCTATTCGCACCCTAATCCCGGCAACTCAACTTTTTCATTACCTATTCCTAATTTTTCGCACCATAATCACGTCAACTCGGCTTTTTCATTACCTATCCTACCCTATTCGCACCTTAATTCCTGCAACTCAGCTCCTTCATTACTAAACTAAAAAAGCTGAACACGTTCTTACCACTCCGTAACAAAAAAAGGCCACTCAAAAGGTGCGATTTGACCTTTGAGTAGCCTATTCTTATCCTCCCACTGTTGTTTTACCCATTTTAAACATTTCAATCATCATCATGGCGAGCCCAAGATTATTTTGCATTTTTTCTACTCTTTGTGGCAGTGTTTTCCCGTAAAAATAATTGGCTTCTTTTTCAAGCTCAGGTATTTGATTTGGGTTGCGAGTCAACTTCCGGTACCAAATTGGGTTTTGCCTCATAAATTGTCTTAATTCAGGCTTTTCTACTAGCAACTGTTGCAATTCAACTCTCATACATTCTCACCTCAATTAATCTTTCCGAAACGAAAAGGAGCGATCAGTTGAACTGGTACTCGATGGGCTTGATGGCTTTTGAAAAGTTTGCATGACATTTTGTACATTTGCTAAAAGTGAGCTAAACTGTCCTAAATGATTTTGCAAATCCTGAACATTCATTTTGCGAAACATCGAAAATAATTGTCCTAATGTTTCACCTGCTGACTTTTCTGAACCAGCTGCTGAATCATGTGCTTGAGAAGCGGCATTTGTTGCATTTTCTGAACTCGTTTGCTCTGTTGCTTGAGCTGTTGTTGCTCCCGTCTCTGGAATTTCCGAAGCTACCGAACGGAGCTGTGTCCATTGCTCATGTTCTGGACCTAAAATCGTCCATTCCTCAAAAAAGCCTTGTAATGTCTTTTCATTCGCTCTAACTGCTTGCACAATGCCCTGATGTTCCTTAACAAAGGCCTTAAACTGTTGGACGGAAGGATTTAAATTTGAATCTGACATACAATCGACCTCCCCTATGATCCATATCAGTATATTATATTAAGGGTATTTGTCCCGTGTGCATCCTATTATATTCCTCATGGAAGCCATGGAGTCATAAAGTTTTGTGTATAATAATCCTCGTAGACCCCAACCCCTAAATGAGTAAATTCTTCATGTAATAAGTTAACTCTATGGCCTTCACTATTCAGCCACCCCTCTACAGCTGCTACTCCATCAACATAGTGTGCAGCGATGTTTTCTCCAGCTAAACGTGGACGTAATCCCCCTTCTTGAATTCGAGCACTTAAATCACCTGTATTAGGAGAGACGTGGGAAAAAAATTGATGTTTTTGCATATCCTCACTATGTTTGACCGCCACTTCTGCAATTTCTTGATCCCAAACAAAAGCCTCTAATTGATGTCTAGTTCTCATCACATTTGTCACATCAAAAATTTGCTGTTCTTCACCACGCTCTATTCGTTCTTGTTCTTCTGCCGATCTTTCAATTGGTTCTGGTAGCCTACCACGATACGAGACCGAATAAGGACGTTGCCTCACTAATATATCTTCATTTAGCACACGTAAGCTCGATAGTTGATTCGTAAATTGATCAAAATAAATTTGAAGCCAGACCCCATCTGCATACTGGATTAATGGGCGATTTTTTTTATCTTCTGGACTTAATTCGAATTGAAATTGACCATAAGTAGAATTTGCACTAACCTGCTCATCAAAATGATAATTTTCATTCATTTCATCATAAGTATCTAATAACTCATAAGGAAGCTCCTCCAACATATCGCCGATAAAATAAGCTGTAACGACCTTCCCATCTTCCATTCCAATTTGGAAATAGCTGCTATCAGACTTAGCATAAATAAGCCACTCATAGCCATAAGCGGATAAATCCGTTCGATCAGGCTCACCGAAGTCTTCTATTACCTCATCCATCGTCTTGCCAATGATTAAATCATCATGATCTAGTTCCTCTGATGCTAATTCTTCTTTTTGCTCCTCATGTTCCTCGATTAGCTCTTCATCCAAAAGTTCTTCCCCTTCATCAGATGTATTAGGAAGCAACTCTCGCTCTGGGAACCACTCTGTCAGCTTATCCTGATACATATATTCAAAAACAGCCACACATGCAAACAGAAAAACAAACACGACAATGATTAGATTTTTCTTTCTCATCATTCCACCCCCTAAAATGACTAAATATCTAACATACCCTTTCGGATTAAAGAGAAGTATTTCCTTTCTCTATTTCTGTAACCTTCTGTCTAGCTTTATGAATCAGTGTCGAAAAGGTGAAAATATGACTGGATTCCACAAAAACCTGCGGAATAGATTGCAACTGAAGCCTTTTCATACTATGATAAATAATGGACATAGTAAGTTGAAAAGAAGGAGGTTTTATCAAAATGAAATTCGAGCATATTGAAATTGCTGATAAAGAATTAAAATTCGAATCATTACACTATGCAGCTGAGTCTTTAGGTTTTGTCCATGCTGAACAATGGGATTACGAACGTGTTATGTTTGATTTGAAAATACATAACAACCAAGAGATCTACTACCTTCGTGTACCAGCCTACGCTATTAAAGGGGACATCCCTAAAGAAGACACAATCGTAAAGGTAATGACACCAATTCTTGGTAAATACTATTACCCACACGGTGTGGAATACGCTGGCGAAGATTTCCCAAAAACGGTTGTAGAAAAATGTAATACAAAGCTTACTCAATTATTAGAAGCTGTCAATAAGTAAAAAAATAAAACCAGGGCTGCCTGGTTTTATTTTTTTGCTAAAATGTGGACTAGTTATCATCAATCTTTAAATTGACGAATCGTCACAATACGAAAGGTACCTTCTGGACTTCTAACTAATTCAAACTCGATATGCCTTGAGACCTCTTCTACTTCTCCATTTTGATAAGAAAGAGCAACCTTTTCATTGGCCTCAACATAATATTCACTTTCCTCACCAACTAAAACCTCAATCACTTCAAAATCAACCAATTCTTTCGTCGTCTTTGATTGTTCGAGATCAGAAACATAACGACGAAGACTATGATAATAACTATTATTTGGAATTAAATAATCCTCTAAATAATCAAATCCTTCATTGCCAACAGATTTAGTCATATCTGCTTTATAATTCTCAACAAACTCCGCAGCGGCTTCAAAGTCCTCCTCATTATCAACAGGTACGACTTCCATATCACTCCGATTATCACTACAGCCAACTAATAAAAAGACAAAGACAACTAAACTAAGCCATTTCCTCAACTTTTCCAAACCCCTTTGTTTGATTTCCTATTTCGCATGTTAAAAAGACCTCAGTAAAACAACTGAAGCCCGACATTCTTTTTTAATAATATGGAGAAATCATTAAATAAACAAGTACCCCAGTTAAACTGACATATAACCATATAGGCATCGTCCAGCGTGCAATTTTTTTATGGAGTTCATTCTCCATATTCCAAGCACGTGTTACTGTTATTAAAGCAAGTGGCACAATAACTGCCGCTAAAACGATATGGGTAATTAAAATAAAATAATAAATTCCTGCCATCCATCCAGAACCACCATAAGAAGTCGATGGAGAAAGAAAATGATAAGATACATACGTAACTAAAAATAAAGCCGTCGAACTAAAAGCAGCATAAATAAAACGGCGATGCCACTTAACATTCTTTTTTAAAATCATAATGAATGCAGTCAGTAAAAAGGCAAACGTAAAGCTATTAAAAATGGCATTCATCATTGGTAATACATGAACATTAAATAGATCGAAATTTTCATAACCTGGCATACCCGATAAGACGATAACTAATCCATTTACGATAATCGTAATCGCAATAATCCACGGTTTATAATTTCTCTTCTTAAAATTCATTGAGTTTGAATCAACTGATTGGTCATTATTCATTTCATTACAACTCCTTAACCTAAAAGCCAAAATCCATTTCCTTATTTATTATATCAGAACGTGAGACAAACATCCCACTTTCCATGTCACAATACTGTGACATAACGAGCGATACGAGGTAGCACAGAGACGTTAGGCGGTGTTCCTACTCCTTTTTTACACACCAAGCCCGAAATTCTCCCTTTGACGGCTTTCCTCTCCCTTTTTTACACACCAACATCAGCCACGCTCGGCTCATCGGCCTTATTCCTTTTAAAAGCTACAAAAAAACCCTTCCTCCAAAATCGAGAAAGGGTTTTTCAAATTTAGTATTTTGTAATTCCAAGTAACAGCATTAAAGCTGCGATGGTTGGAACTGTTACAAAGATACCTGTAATCATAAAAGCGTTCGCCCATGCGTGGTCTTTATCTTTCATATGCATAAAGAACAACAGCTGTAAAGCCAATTGAACTGCAGCTAAAATTAAGATAAATGGTACCGCAAAGGAACGGGGTACGATGTCGCTTCCTACTGCTAAGAAAGCTAAAATCGTTAAGAAGATCATTAACGCAAATACGATGATTTGACGTCTAATCTCTTTTTTCGTTTGACGCTTTTCTTCTTCAGTCATTGCACTTTTGTCAAAGGATTGACTTAAATTATCCGCCATACGATCAGCCTCCTACTCCCATAAGATAAACGACAGTGAAGATGAATACCCAGACGACATCAATAAAATGCCAGTAAAGGCTCGCTACGTAAAACTTAGGTGCATTCGTTAAAGTGATACCCGATCTAGAGTAACGGATTAAAAGAACGATAATCCAGCTTAGACCGAACGCAACGTGAGCCCCGTGTAACCCTACTAATGAATAAAAGGCAGAGGCAAAAGCACTTTCTGAAAATCCTAAACCATAATGGTGGACATACTCATAGAACTCGTAAATTTCGAATCCAAGGAAGGCTAAACCTAATAATACAGTTATCCACATCCAAACCATCATCGATCTAAATTTATTCTTCTTCATCGCAAACATTGCCAGTACACTCGTTAATGAACTTGTTAAAAGAAACATTGTCATAATAAATACGAGTGGTAAAGAGAAAATGTCAGATGATGCAGGACCATCAGCAATCCCATTTCGTAAGCCTAAGTAAGTTCCGAAGAAAGTAGCGAATAAGATCGTTTCGCCTCCAAGGAAGAACCAGAATCCGAGAAACTTGTTTTTACCTTCAAGGGTAGCCCTCTCTGGATGAGAAGGTAAGCCTTTAGATGTATCAACATGACCCGCCATTTAGTTTCCTCCTTTCGAATTCATTTCTTCTTTTACACGAGAAGCTGGAATGTAATATCCATGATCCTCTTTGATAGAACGAACAAACATCGTACCAAATGTAATCGCTAAACCGACGATTAAGACGATTAATCCGTTACCACCAAGCTCCCAATGTGGGGACTTCATAATAAGTCCAAAACCAGCAATGTACAAACCAATCGACATAATAAATGGTAAGATTGAACCATTTGGCATATGAATATCTGCTACTGGCTCAGCTGGTTTCATCGTTCCATCACCATGTACTTTTTCATAAAATAATGGATCAAGTGAACGTACTTGTGGCGTTTGAGCAAAGTTGTACTCAGGAATTGGCGTTGGTGTTGCCCATTCAAGTGTACGAGCATCCCAAGGATCCGCCTCTGTTACTCGCTCTCCTTTAAATGCTGAGTAAATTACGTTAATAACAAGTAAAATAACCCCTGCAGACATAAAGAATGTACCAATTGTACTTATAAAGTTAAACGCATCTAAGCCTTGGTTTCCTAAGTACGTGTAAACACGACGAGGCATACCCATTAGACCTAATAAATGTTGAACAAAGAATGTTAAATGGAAACCAATATAGAAAATCCAGAAAAATAGTTTTCCTAATGTTTCATTTAACTTATGATTAAACATTTTTGGATACCAGTAAAATAATCCCGCAAACAATGCTAGAACAATTCCACCTACAATAATGTAATGGAAGTGAGCTACGACGAAATATGTATCATGGTATAAATAGTCAACAGGAGCCATTGCTAACATAACACCTGTTACCCCACCAAGTACGAACGTCGGCACAAATGAAGAGGCAAACATCATTGCTGTATTAAAAGTAATTTTACCGCCCCACATCGTGAGTAACCAGTTAAAGATTTTAATACCAGTCGGTACAGCAATTGTCATTGTCGCTATCGCAAAAATAGAGTTGGCTACTGGTCCCATTCCCACGGTAAACATGTGGTGAGCCCAAACCATGAATCCTAAAAAGGCGATGATCATCGTTGCAAATACCATTGCTGTATAACCAAATAAACGTTTTCTTGCGAACGCTGGAATAACCTCTGAAATAATCCCGAATGCTGGAAGCACTAAGATATAAACTTCAGGGTGACCAAAGATCCAGAAAATATGTTGCCATAAAACGGCGTTACCACCCATGCCTGGTATAAAGAACATACCATCAAAGATCCGATCTAACATGATAAGTGCTAAACCAGCTGCAAGTGGTGTAAACGCAAATAAAATAAGTGTAGAGGCAATAAATGAAGTCCATACGAATAACGGTAGGCGCATCATTGTCATACCTGGTGCACGCATGTTGACGATTGTTACTAAGAAGTTAATCGCCGATACTAATGTACCGATACCAGATACTTGTAAACCTAATACGTAGAAATCAATTCCTAATCCACCGTATTCACGGCTAGCAAGCGGTACATAGTTTGTCCAACCGGCATCAGGACCGCCTCCAAAGAACCAACTTGTACTTAAAAGCAATCCACCGGATAAGAACACCCAAAATCCGACTGCATTTACAAATGGAAAGGCAACGTCACGAGCCCCAATTTGTAAAGGTATAACAAAGTTCATAAATGCAAATAGCAAAGGTGTAGCCGCCAAAAATAGCATGATCGTTCCGTGCATGGTAATAAATTCATTAAATGTTTGACCACTTAAAAAATTCATTTCAGGCATCATCAACTGAATCCGCATAAAGAGGGCCATAACACCCGCCTTAACAAAGAAAAGCGTCCCGGCAATTAAGTACATAATCCCGATTTTTTTATGGTCGACAGTCGTTAGCCAATCCCATACAACGCTTTTATCTTTCGTATGTTGTGTAGCCAATGGGTTTCCTCCTTCTTCAATAGAATAAACGCTTACTCTACTCGTTGTCTAAAATCGTTAAAGTACGTAAATAAGCGATTAATGCTTCCATTTCATCATCACTAATATCATGACTTAAATATGGTGCACTAGCCATATTGTTTCCTTGCTTTAATGACTCAGGATCACGAATCCACTTTGCAAGCATTTCATCGTCATCCATATCGAGATAACCTGCAAAAACTTCACGGTCAGCAAAGTTTGTTAATGTTGGTCCAGCCGCTGTACCTGAACCACCGATCGCGTGACAGCCAATACAGCCAAGTCCGTCAGCACCAAAAAGTTCACGACCTTCTTGAGCAATTACTTCTTGTGGTTCTTCTGGACCTTCTTGCATTCCAGCCACCCAAGCGTCATACTCATCACGCTCTAAAGCAATTAATTTAAAGTCCATCAGTGCATGTGCTGGACCACAAAGTTCCGCACATTTCCCTTTATAAACTCCATCGTAACTCGCTTCAAGCCACATTTCATTTGTAATTCCAGGAACAGTATCAATTTTACCACCTAATGCTGGAACCCAAAATGAATGGATAACATCTTGTGCATGTAATTCAAATAATACTTTTTCGCCAACAGGAATATACACATCTTGCCCTGCTGTGAATCCTTCATTCTCGTAATCAAATTGCCACCAGAATTGATGCCCAGTTACCTTAATGACCACTGTATCTTCACCAGCTACAGGATCTGGCTCCATATCAGCCATCATAAATGTACCAGAAATAGTCGGTACAGCTAAGATTACTAATAAAATAATTGGGATAACGGTCCACGTAATTTCTAATGCTGTATTACCGTGAACTTGTTTCGGGATTTCATCATCACCCGGTTTACGACGGAATTTTGCAAGAATGATGAAAAAGATTGCAAATACGACAACTGTCACAAAGGCCATAATGTAGAGCGACAATAACATATTATCTAAAAGCCACTCAGCTTGTGGACCCTTTGGATCAAGTGCTGTCAAATTTTCCTCACCACAGCCAGCTAATAATAGCAGTAGTAAAGAAAATGGTAGAAAACGCCACGCAGTTTTCCAACGTTTCATCTGTTAAACCAACCTCACTTTCTTCAAGTAGTCACATAACTACATAATATATATTTATAATCATTATTCACCTTAATCATAAGTTCTATGAACATAATCTTAGAGGTGAACAATAACCATAAGCACAAATAAAATGGTTAAATAATTGAGAGAGTAGACAAACATCAGTCTCGCCCATTTCATATCATCCTTCATTTTAAATCCAGCTAAACCTAAAGCTAACCAACCAACTCCAAGTAAAGTGGCAATTACGGTATAAACAACACCGAAAGGATAAAGTAATAAAGATACTGGTAATAATGCGGCTACATAAATGACCATTTGCCGCTTCGTCATATCAAACCCTGCAACTACTGGTAGCATCGGAATGCCAGCTGCCCGGTATTCCTCAACCCGCTTCATTGCTAGAGCTAAAAAGTGTGGCGGCTGCCAAAAGAACATAATAAAGAATAACAGCCAAGCATACATATGTAGGCCCCCATCAATAGCAGCCCAACCAATTAATGGCGGTACAGCACCAGAAAAGCTTCCAACAATCGTATTTAATGTCGTTGTACGCTTTGTCCACATTGAATAGAGGACGACATAAATAAACAAACCAATCGCACCTATAACAGCTGCAGTTGGGGTTGTTAATGAAAGGAATATCATCCCTAAAATTGATTGTATCGCCCCGACTGTTAAAATATGCTTCCCAGAAAAGCGACCAGTTACTGAAGGACGATCTTTTGTTCTTTCCATAATAGGATCGATATCACGGTCTATGTAGTTATTAAACGTACATGCACCTGCCATAACGAGCCCTGATCCTAATAATGCAAAAATAGCTGCTGGTAAGTTAGCACCAAGCCCAGTACTTGTATAAATAGCAGCTAAGAAGATTCCTGTAAACGTTGTAATTAAATTCGACGTTACAATCCCTTGCTTAGCTAAAACTAAATAATCTTTCCATGAATTTTGCTGGCTAACAGCAACTGATGAATCTTGACCAGCCAGTGCATCATTTGGTTTTACGATCGTATCGGTCTTATTCATCAAGTTTCACCTCCTCATTCATATGAGAAACAACGTAAATTCAATTAAATCATCGTTATTTCGTGTTTCTTTGCAAAACACATTCACATTATATCTCAAATTTGATTATCTTTCATCAAATTAATGACTTTCACAGATTCTTCACATTTAAGATGTTCCTAAAATTGACACAAGAGACGAAATTGACATTTGATCATATTATTCTTAAGATCAAAGATGTTACTTAAATATACCCTTGCTAACTTTAGCATAATTCTTAACAATTTTATAGAAGGTATGGTGAATTCAATGCATAAAGCTCTAAAATTTTATGGCATTATTACCTCTATCGGTGTTCTAATCGTCTTATTACAAGGTGCTACGGTTACGAAAACGGATTCAGGAGAGGGCTGTGGAGCAACTTGGCCACTTTGTTTTGGTGAAGTTATTCCCACTAGTCCAGAAATTGAAACAATCATAGAATATAGTCACCGAATTGTGGCTGGCCTTGTCGGCATTATGATTCTTATTTTGGCCATGTGGTCTTGGAAAAAACTATCACATATCCGTGAAGCAAGACTTTTTGCTATGCTCGCCTTTATTCTTATAGTCTTCCAAGGACTACTTGGAGCTGGTGCAGTCGTGTTTGGACAATCTCATGCCATTCTTGCTCTTCATTTTGGTATATCGGCAATGTCGCTCGCATCTGTTGTCATACTGACGATACTCGCCTTTGAGGATAACCCAAAAGGAATAAGGATAGCTCCAAAAGTAACAAAAGGCTTTAAATATTATGTATTCTTTGTGCTTTCCTATTGTTATGCCGTCATTTATTCCGGTGCTTACGTTAAACACACCGAGGCAACCTTAGCATGTAGTGGCTTTCCACAATGTAACGGCATGTGGTTTCCTGGCTTGGAAGGACCGATTGGCTCCCATTATTTCCACCGTGTCGTCGGTATGCTTTTATTCGCATTTCTAGTGATCTTAATGATTTGGACGATAGCCAAATATCGTCAGCACCTTGTCCTTTTATGGTCAAGTATTCTCTCTGTCTTGTTAGTCCTCCTTCAAATTATTAGTGGTGTTTCTGTTGTCTTTACCCAGAACTCGTTGACGGTCGGATTAATGCATGCACTAATCGTCTCCTTATTATTTACCACTCTTTCGTATATGATGTTAATTTTAACGAGAGAAAAATCAATAAAATAAGCTAAACATAAAAAAAGTAGATGAAAGGCTTAAAAAAGCTGCTCATCTACTTTTTTTATTCGAGGTTTTTTCCAGTCTCAACCTTGATTTTTTCCATAAAAAAAATCAAGCCTATTTAAGCTTGATTTTTATTTGCGTAATGACGCTTCGTGAAGAGCAGCTAGCTTGTGCTCTAATTCTACTAAAAGCTGTTTGCCTTTCTCTTCCTCTACTAATTCAAGGCGGATCGCAAAGTCAATTTCTCGTGAAAGACCAAACATCTGTGTATCCAAAACCTCTTCGTAAAGGGGGCATTGAGGCATTGTTAAATTCTCCATCTGCACTTCAATCAGCTTGCGAATTTTTTCCGCATCGGATTTCAGAAGGGCAAAGGCTTTTTCATTTTGACCTGTCATCATTTCTGTTGACATGTTGTCCCCTCCTCATGCTCTAAGTATCCTTAATATTAATACTATCTTTTTTATAAAGAAAATGCAATCTTTTTAGTGCTTTCATCCAATAATCTGTAATGAAAAATTTCCCTTTTAGAAGATACTCAAATGATAATGCTCAGCTAACAACTCTAGTAACTTCATTCCTGCCACACTATTTCCCTTTTCATCCAAAGACGGGCCGTATATCCCAATCCCCAGTCGATTCGGGACTGCACCTAAAATACATCCGGAGACACCACTTTTGGCAGGGATGCCGACTTTTATGGCGAATTCCCCAGAGGCATTGTACATGCCACAAGTAACCATAAAGGTTTTGACCAATCTCGCAATTTCAAAAGGAATGACTTCTTGACCATCTGCACACCTTCCCTCATTAGCTAACACATAACCAATACGTGCCAAGTCATTACATGTTAATTCGATCGCACATTGTTTTGTATAAAAGTCAATCAGCTCATTGACATCTCCATCGATAATATGATGTTGTTTCAGAAAATATGCTAAGGCTCGGTTTAAATCAGCTGTTTCATATTCTGATTGAGCCACTTCCTTATTGTACGTAATCTTATTATTTCCACTTAATTTATGAATAAAAGCTAATAAGTATTGAACTTTCTCCTCTACTGTTCTTCCTTTTATTAATGAGCTGACAGCTAAGGCCCCTGCATTAATCATTGGATTTAATGGTTTCGATGGAATTTGCGTTTCCAATTTTGAGATAGAATTAAATGGGTCACCCGTCGGCTCCATTCCGACTTTTTTAAATACTTTATCCTCACCGCAATCCATTAATGCAAGTGCTAATGTAAGTACTTTTGAAGTACTTTGTAACGTGAACCTCTCTTCACTGTTTCCAGCAACAAAACAAAGATCAGCTCCATCAAAAATAGAAACAGCTAATACATCTCGCTCTGCTTTGGCTAACGCAGGAATATAGTTAGCGACTTTTCCATTTATCGTTGATTTTTGTGCTTGCTTAACCATTTCATCTAATTCCAACTGACCTTTACAAATCAAACGATTCACCCTTCCTCTAAAAGATAACCCTTCCATATGTGACAAAGTGTCAAAAGATCTTTATACTTTAATAGGATAATCTTTATCACTTTTTTCTAAACAATGATTTATGATTTCTTTTCATTATTTCTATAAGTTATTTAAATGGAGGTTTTACAACATGGATGAGTTTATTTTTTTATAACTGGAGAGGTTGAACACCCTTTGACGATCGACCCATCTGTTTGGATTTTTGATGAAAGAAAAGTTGATTTAAATACGTTTTTTATAGAAAAAAAGAAATAGAAGACCCTGAAATTGCCTATCGTAAAGCAATTTCTGCTCAATGGGACAAAGAGATCATTGAAGGAAGCGAGGCTCCAAATCCTAATGCCAATGGAAATAAAATAACGTATAACAAAAAAGAGCTTTTAAATTTATCATATGGAATGCCGCTTGAACCATTTCTTCTACATACAAATCCAAAAGAAAACGCAAACAAAGTAAAGATTATAACAAAATCAGGAGAAGAATTTACTTATGACTTCGAAGTTGCTCGTAAATTAATTGCTGGTTTTTCAAAAGAAGGAAAACCATTAAAAGAAGATGGACCGATTCATTTATATCATGGAGATGGCACAAATCTTGATTCACCAATTAAAGAAGTTAGTGAAATTAAATTGGTCAGCACAGGAAATAACTCTTGAAAAAACGATTAAAAACTAGTGAGGTCCATTTACGACTTCACTAGTTTTTCTTTTCTTAGTTAAAGTAAATCCGCTGCCAATTGGGCTAAACCAGACCGTTCCCCTTTCACAAGCTTAATATGGCCACTAACGCTTTGATCTTTAAACTTTTCAACAACATAAGTTAAACCGTTGTTAAACTCATCTAAATACGGATGATCGATTTGTTGTGGATCTCCCATTAAAATAATTTTACTGCGCTCCCCGACACGAGTAATAATTGTTTTCACTTCATGTTTGGTTAAATTTTGAGCTTCATCAATAATAATGAGCTGGTCAGGAATACTTCTCCCTCGGATATACGTTAACGCCTCTACTTGTATCGACCCCATTCCAGCCAAAATTTGATCGAGTTCACCTGGTTTTTTTGTATTAAACAAATACTCTAAATTATCGTAAATAGGTTGCATCCATGGGCGGAGCTTCTCTTCCTTTTCCCCTGGCAAAAATCCAATATCCTTACCCATCGGAACAACCGGACGGGCCACGACTAATTTTGTGTAACACCCTAAGTCCTCTGTTTGCATGAGTCCTGCCGCAAGCGACAATAATGTTTTTCCCGTTCCTGCTTTTCCAATCATCGTTACTAAATGAATATCTTCTCTTAAAAGTAATTCAAAGGCCATTCTTTGCTGAACATTTCGTGGCCGAATGCCCCAAACTTGTTCGGAATCTTGAATAAATGGTTTTATGAACTTCCCATCCTCATCGACCTTCCCAAGTGCTGAGCTTGAGCTCCCTAGGGCATCTTTCATAATGATAAACTGATGTGGGTAAAAGCTATGCCTGTCAAACACTTGAACCGGTAGATATCCATTTTGAAAAAAGCTTTTAATCATGTCAGCATCGACATACTTTTCAACATATCCACGGTAAACAGAATCATGTTCTACGACTCTGTCACTTAAAAAATCCTCAGCAACGATGCCTAGTGCGTCCGCTTTAACTCGAACTAAGGCGTCCTTACTAACTAAGATGACTTGTCTGTTACTCGTTTGTTTTTCCTCAACGGTCAAATTTAGGGCAACTGCAATAATCCGATTATCATTAGACATTTCAGCAAAAGAGCCTTTCATTCTTTCAAAAGAACGATGATTTAATTCGACCCTTAATGAACCACCCGTTTCTTCTAATTTTATTCCTTCATGGAGCCTTCCTTTATCTCTTAATTTATCAATCATTTTCGAAAAATGTCTTGCATTGCGACCTACTTCATCCATATTTCTTTTTTTGGAATCAACCTCCTCTAAAACAATAGCGGGGATCACAATCTCATTATCCATAAAAGAATAAATGGAATGTGGGTCTTGTAAGAGCACGTTTGTATCCAAGACGTAGATTTTTTTCAACATTCCGCCTCCTGACTGAAGTTCGTTTCACATGCCTTTATTATAAAATATGCATAATGAACAATTATGTCCATGAAACATAGCTTAGTCCTCTTATTAATGAATGTATGAAACGAAAAAGAAAGATAGACGAGATATCAAACGAAAAATAAAAATAAACGACAAAAAATTAGTCCACACTAAGATTCCTCGCTATTTCTTTACCTAAAGTTAACTAGCTTTTTTTAAATTTATCTCGTTCAACTGATGTCACTGATTGGTAATGAAATTTGCGAATCTGCTCAATTACGGTGCGTATAAATGGGAATTGGTAATGTAATAGCTGCGTTGGCCTTATTACGGCGCTTATAAGGGTGAATTCGTAATAAAATAGACGCTCTGACCTTTTTACGGTGCGTATAAACGGGAATTCGTAATAAAATAGACGCTTTAACCTTTTTACGGTGCATATAAACAGGAATTCGTAATGTAATAGCCGCTCTGCTCTTTTTACAGTGCGAATAAATTTCAAAAACCAATAAAATATTACGACTCGTTTCATTCAACTCTGCCCATTGTTAAATGTCATAAGGTACAGATAGCAACTCCCTATTAGAAAACGAACTTTTATTTTGAAAATCCATTTTCTTTTAAATGAAAAAAAGTTACACTTATAACAAGGATTAATACATGATTTAGGATTTCAACAATGTATACCATAGAGAAACTTTGGAAATCAATAGATACGTAATACCGAAATGGAGTGAAAATCGTGCGTGTAAAATGTGTTTTATGTGATAAAATCGATAAAATTGATGATCATATTTTAATTGCTAAAAGACTGAGAAACCGTCCCATTCATACGTATATGTGCGATTCGTGTCAAGAAAGAATTACACTTCGCACTAATGAACGTAAATCAACGGGCTCATTTATTTTAAGAAACTCAAAAGAAAAAGAGAGCGAATGGATTTAACTCCACTCGCTCTCTTTTTTGTCTAACCTTGTTTCTGCTCTTCTTGACGGTGCCGGTAGAGGCGATAACGATAAGCCCCTAACACAAGAGCCGATATGATGAGTACGATAATCATCGGTGCCCCGAAAAGAAATTCTAAAAACCATAAAACAAAACAACCAACCACTAATAAAATGTAAATGACGGCCATTTTTAACACTGGCAATTTCCTTGCAAACCCTAAATTAAATACGATTACCGCTAGGGCAACAATGGCTATGAAAGCCCAAAAACCATTCCAAGGATTTTCAGCAGACGCCCTCATTAACCACGAATAACCTTCAAGTTCCTCTTGTGTAAATGAGTGTTCCATTACTTTGTATCATCCTTTCAAAACCTAGCCATTACAACCGTTATTATGATTGCTGTGATAGCTTTTTACGCTTTTCCACTCGTTCACGTTCTGATTTATTTAAGATCTTTTTACGTAAACGAATCGATTCAGGTGTTAACTCGCAATATTCATCTTCATTTAAATACTCAAGTGCTTCTTCTAGTGTCATGATTCTTGGTTTTTTCATTGTAACGGTTTGATCCTTCGTAGCAGAACGTACGTTCGTTTGAGCTTTCATTTTCGTTACGTTGACCGTCAAATCATTTTCACGTGTATGCTCTCCAACGATCATACCTTCGTAAATTTCCGTTCCTGGTTCGATAAAAATCGTTCCACGATCCTCTACTTGCATAATTCCATATTGGCTCGCTTTTCCTGTTTCCATCGAAACCAGAACACCTTGGCGACGTCCACCAACTTGACCCGCAGCCATTGGTTGGTAACTATCAAAGGAATGGTTAATAATTCCATAACCACGTGTTTGAGTTAAGAACTCTGTCGTATAACCGATAAGGCCACGAGCTGGAACCATAAATTCTAATCGAACTTGACCATTACCAGAGTTTGTCATGTTCGTCATCTCACCTTTACGCTCACCCAATGATTCCATAACAGCACCTGTGTACTCTTCTGGAACATCAATTTGCACACGTTCAACAGGCTCAGAACGAACCCCATCAACTTCACGAATGATTACTTCTGGTTTAGAAACTTGTAGCTCAAATCCTTCACGACGCATATTTTCAATTAAAATTGATAAGTGAAGCTCTCCACGCCCTGAAACGATCCACACATCAGGAGAATCCGTATTATCTACACGTAAACTAACATCTGTTTCTAGCTCAGCTGTTAAACGTTCCTCTAATTTACGACTCGTTACCCATTTTCCTTCACGACCAGCAAAAGGACTGTTGTTAACAAGGAATGTCATTTGTAAAGTAGGCTCATCAATACGTAAAATCGGCAATGCTTCTTGATGCTCAACTGGACAAACCGTTTCACCTACATTGATTTCTTCCATTCCGGAAACCGCAATTAGATCGCCTGCTTTTGCAGAGGTAATTTCAATTCTTTTCAACCCTAAGAAGCCGAACATTTTTGTAACACGAAACTGTTTAATAGAACCATCAAGCTTCATTAGAGCAACTTGTTGTCCAACTTCAATTGTTCCTCTAAATACTCGACCAATCCCAACACGACCTAAATAATCGTTATAATCAAGCATCGTCACTTGGAATTGTAGCGGCTCTCTACTGTTATCCACTGGTGATGGAATCGTTTCGATAATCGTTTCGAATAAAGAATTCATATTCTCATCTTGTTGTTCATGATTTAAGCTTGCTGTTCCATTAATCGCAGAAGCAAAAACAACAGGGAAGTCCAATTGGTCTTCATCTGCCCCAAGGTCAATAAATAAGTCCACTACTTCATCGACAACCTCTGTTGGACGAGCAAAATCACGATCGATTTTATTCACAACAACAATTGGTGTTAATTTTTGTTCTAATGCTTTCTTTAAAACAAAACGAGTTTGTGGCATACAGCCCTCGTAAGCATCAACAACAAGTAAAACACCATCTACCATTTTCATAATACGTTCTACTTCTCCACCGAAGTCAGCATGCCCAGGTGTATCTAAAATGTTAATACGAGTATCCCCGTAATTAATCGCTGTATTTTTAGCAAGGATTGTAATCCCGCGCTCTTTTTCAATCGCATTTGAATCCATAGCTCTTTCTTCAACTTGTTCGTTTACACGGAACGTACCTGATTGTTTTAATAATTCATCAACCAATGTCGTTTTACCGTGGTCAACGTGTGCGATAATCGCAATATTTTTTATATCGTTACGATATTCAGTCATCCAATTCTCTCCTTAGTTCAACTTTAACTGTATAAGTATATCATAAACCAATTAAAAATAGGTAATCCGCTTTGTTAAATAAAAAGGTTATTTTTTTTGTCACAACATTGTCCTTTTTCTTTTCCTATTTTAAAGGTACACTATTAATGTTCACCGAACTTAGGGGGTAATTAATGTGAAGAAAGAAAACCTTTTATTTTTACTGTTAGCTTCAGTAACTGTTTTTTGTATTATGATTATTGGAGTTGCTATTGCTGAACGTAGTGTGTTCATTGCTAGTTTAGCGATTCTTGGAATTGTCGTTGCAATGGGACTAGGTTTTACACTAAAAAAAAGAGCTAGAGAATCAAGCGAAATATAAATCATTCTTTTCTTAGATTTATTATAACTGTAAACAAAATCACTAACGAAATAAGAGGGGCTGGAACAAAACCCTCCTCTGATCTGAAAAGCCGGTAACATTTTACAATTAAAATGTTACCGGCTTTCATTATATAGTAGATGACGTTCTTCTTCCCGTTTCCGAAAAATGCTTGCACGTCAATCGTTAGGTATGTAATTCGGTCTATTTTGGCACTTTGTTTTTTTATTTTTTTCTTGCTAAGGTTATGTTTGTTTTTTGTTCTAATGGTTTGACGACAGCACAAATATCTTCATGTCCATAATCATTTTTTGCTTCGGACACTTTTTCTGCTCCCAATTTAACCATATCGAGCGGCATATCAATTTCTTTCGCTAAATCAAGGGCCAAATTGATATCCTTGTTTAATAACTCCAATGAAAACCTAGCTTCGAATTGACGATCAAGAATGGCATCCACAGACCAGTCCATACTTTTAGAAAAGCCTGAACTACGTTTAATTAAATCATAAGCAATTGCAGGATCTACTCCACTTTTTTCTGCCATTACATAACATTCTGCTAGAGCTGCTTGATGGACTCCAATCAACATATTATTTAATAATTTGACGACAGTGCCACTTCCGACTTCACCAACAAGAAGAATATATTCACCGTAAGCTTCCATAATGGGTTTCGCTTTTTGAAACGCTCGTTCATTTCCTCCACACATAATCGTCAAAGTTCCTGCGATAGCTCCCATCGGTCCACCACTTACAGGAGCATCGATAAATTCTGCTCCTTTTTGCTCGGCAAGCTTAGCAATACGTTCATTTGTATTACGATCAACCGTTGAGTGGTCAACTAATATTTGCTCTTTCTGTACCCCAGCAAGAATTCCCTCTTCCCCTTCATAAACTTCATTAATCGTTTTTGGAAGAGGCAGGCAAGTTAAAATGACATCAACTGTTTCTGCAATTTCTTTAGGTGTTGAAAGAGTCTTCGCTCCAAGGTTAACTGCCTCTTCATAACGACCTCGCCCGTGCAGGACATAAACCTCATAATCTTTTGATAATAAATGCTGGACCATTGGAAAGCCCATCGTTCCAAGTCCAATATACCCAACCTTTTTTATCATTTAAAATTCCTCCCCTAAATATGAAGATATAATTTCTTTATGTAATTGTGGTTTCGCTGCGATCACCGTTCCTGAATCTAAAAGTGATAATTCATTCCCTGCAAATGAAGAAGCAACACAACCGACCTCTTTTAAAATAACAAGTGCTGCCGCATAATCCCATGGCGATAATTTCACACTAATGTAGCCATCTAATCGATCTGCCGCGACATAAGCCATTTCAATTGCCGCTGAACCATAAGAACGAATGCTGCGCACATCTCGAACTAATGCTCGTAGCGGATTTTGATAAACATTTCTTTCTTCCACGAGCCATTTTCCATTAACGCCAATGATGGACTCGTCTAAAACTCTTTCTTTTACCGGAACAAGTTCTTCCCCGTTTAAATAAGCTCCATTATCTCGGCTTGCATGAAAAAACTCATTACTCATCACATCGTAAATCATTCCAACCATACCCAAGCCATTATGATATACGCCAACGGAAATCGCAAAGTTATATTTTTGATGAACAAAATTCATCGTCCCATCAATCGGATCGATAATCCAGACTGTTCCATCTAAAGATTGTAATATTCCTTCCTCAGCAATTCCTTCTTCGCCTAAAAAGTGATGGTCAGGAAATGTTTGTTTAATTTTCTGATAAAAAAATTGCTCAGTTTTCTTATCGACCTCAGTAACTAAATCATGAGGATTCGACTTAGATTTTACTTCAATTGGATTATGCAAGGCTTCTTTCACCTTTTCTCCTGCTTCTAACGTCCATTCTTTTGCAATTTTTTCTATCTCCAACCAATTTAATGACATAACCTCGACACCTCTTTTAGAATAAACAAATTTTTTATTATTTAATTATGACATAAGTGACTTCATAAAGGAATTATTTGACCTAAAAGAAGTTTATATCCTTATCAAATAAAAAGCCTATTAACCATAGTCTTGTTTAACGTATGGTTTAATAGGCTTCATTGTCTCCATTAACTTGCCATTTTACTTCTCTTTTCTTCCAATTTCTCTTTTGCTCGAACCTCCCTAAACTTGTTGGTTTCTGCGACAATAACTCCAGATAATAAGCAAAGAGCAATTAAGTTTGGTATTGCCATCAATCCATTAAAAATATCGGCAATATCCCAAACGAGTCCAACAGAAGTTCCAGCACCAACCATAACCATTATACAGAAAATAACTTTGTAATAAATCGTATTTTGGTCCCCAAAAATATAACCAAAACATTTCTCCCCATAATAAGACCAACCAATAATAGTGGAGTAAGCAAAAAAGATAATCCCAAATACAACAACATAATTTCCGATACCAGGTAAAAAGGATTCAAACGCCGCTCCTGTTAAAACTGCTTGGCTCTCTGGACCTAACCCTAAATGAAGACCACTCATGACAATAACTAAACCTGTAATCGTACAAACGATCATCGTATCAAGGAATGTACCTGTCATCGATACAAGTGCTTGTCTACCAGGATAATCCGTTTTGGCTGCTGCTGCTGCAATCGGTGCAGAACCAAGACCTGCTTCATTCGAGAATACACCACGTGCAATACCGTAACGAATCGCTAAACCAATCGCACCGCCACCAACGGCCTCAGGATTAATTGCCGCGTGGAAAATAGTTAAGAATGCTTCTGGCACTTGGGTAATATTTAATAAAATAATAACGAGTCCACCTGCCATATAAAATAAGGCCATAAACGGAACAAAGATAGCAGAAACACGTCCAATTCCTTTAATTCCACCAAGTAAAACGAGTGCTGTTAAAACCATCAACACAAATCCTGTTATCCACGGATTAATATTAAAAGTAGCTTGTAATGAACCTGCAACCGTATTGGATTGTGTCATATTGCCGATACCAAACGATGCTAAAAAGCCAAATAAAGCAAATAAAATCGCAAGCCATTTCCAGCCAAGTCCTTTTTCAATATAATACATCGGCCCACCAGAAATCTCGCCCTTGTGATTAACGGTACGATACTTTACAGCTAATATCGCCTCTCCGTATTTAGTCGCCATTCCAAAAAAGGCAGCTAACCACATCCAAAAAAGAGCTCCTACTCCTCCCAAAAGAATGGCAGATGCAACTCCGGTCATATTCCCAATTCCAAGAGTTGCCGCCATCGCCGTCATTAACGATTGAAAATGAGAAATGTCCCCTTTTGCCTTATCATCTTTCTTTTTACTGCGGGAAAAAGTCAATTTTAGAGCATAAGGTAAATCACGAATTTGCAAAAAACCTAAACGAATGGTCAAAAATACCCCAGTACCCACAATCAAAAAGAGTGTTACTGGTCCCCAAACTACGCCATTAATGGCATCAACTACTTTCTGAAAGCCCTCTAAAAAACCTTCCATTTCATTGCCCCCAATCTGTTCGTCTTGTTTGTCTTCTCTTAATAAAATAAAGCATTGTCATTATTTTAGTTGATTCTTGTCAGAAAATCTATCAGAAAATATATATATTTTAGTTTTTTCTGATAATAATATCGATTCATTTCTTTTTTTGTCTATAAAATCATGTAAGCTTGTCTCAGCTTAAAACAAAAAATAACACGACTCTCCGTTTTGAGATTCGTGCCCTATGAGTAAAAAGCTGCATTTAGAATGCTTACGTAATTTCTAGCTTTTTTAATTCTTGCTGCAACTTTTTTAATTTCTCTAATGTCTGGAGCCTTGAAGCATCATCATCCGTTAATAAAGCATCATGTAACGTCATCAATTCATAATCAATCTCGAGCTTCAGAACAACAATACGATTCTTCACACCTGTAAGTTCAAACCCCTCCATGATCTGTTCCATTAACGACACCCCTCAAAGTAGGATTTTAATAACCTTAGGCCAATGCAACAAAGTAATGAGTTAGTACAGTTTATTAGCCTTTCAAAAAAATGTGCGGACTTCAAACCAATAAAATGATTACATCCTACTCTGATAGACATGTTGGAATATTTCTAGGCAATACTAACGGGATAAGAAGCATTATATTCTCATTTAATCGACATTATGTGTTAAACTTAAAGAATAATTATTATAATTAAGGAGTGTCAATGATGACTTTTTCTGGATTTAACGATTCTGATTTTAATGTATTTAATATAAACGGCCTTGAGGAGCGAATGGAGGCATTAAAATCCAATATTCGTCCTAAGTTTGAAGCAATTGCGGCAGAATTAGAACCGACTTTAGCTTCTTTAACAGGGGATGAAATGTTTACACATATCGCTAAACATGCACGCCGTACCGTCAACCCACCAAATGACACGTGGGTCGCATTTGCTAACAGTAAAAGAGGGTATAAAATGCTCCCCCATTTTCAAGTTGGCTTATTTGAAACCCATTTATTTGTTTGGTTTGCCGTTATTTACGAATGCCCGATTAAAGCCCCCTTTGCGGAGAAGTTGTTAAAAAACGTAAATAAATGGAAAAAAGACATTCCAAATGATTTTGTTTGGTCCATTGATCACATGAAACCGGAAGCGAAAAAACATGGAGATCTTTCAAAAAAATGAATTGGAAGCAATGTTCACCCGACTAAAAGACGTCAAAAAAGCGGAACTATTATGTGGTATCCACATTGATCGAAATGATCCAATCTTAAAAGATGGACAAGCGTTAATCCAAAAAATAGAGGAAACATATAAAACCATCTTGCCATTATATACATTAGCTCAAAACGCCCCCATTCCAGCCAATTAAAAATAAGCCCAAAGACATCTAGCGTCTTTGGGCTTATTTCATCTTACTAAATCAATATAACGCCTCTAATATCTTCTTACTTAGCTCAATATGTGTGCTTCGTTTATCAACAAAAGCAAACATGGCATTAGATAATTCAATATCCAATTCATCAATAAATCTTGTTTGTTCATTAATAGAAACAGCGAATAATTGTTCCTCACCAGTTTCTTCATCTTCAGCGACATATTGTCTGCTTCCTTCTCTTGCATCATCAGAAAAAAGTCCATCTAATGGAACTAAACCAACTGGGTCAAAAAACACATCTTTGGATTGATCAATAAAATATAAATCTCCCTCTTGGGCAGCAATAACGACAAGAATTCTTTCATGCTGAACAGGCTCAATCGAAATGTGAATCTCTTCCTCAACTTCACCTATTTCATTTTCAATCATTTTATGTAATTGCTCTTCT
Source organism: Alkalihalobacillus alcalophilus ATCC 27647 = CGMCC 1.3604 (assembly GCF_000292245.2). GTDB lineage: Bacteria > Bacillota > Bacilli > Bacillales > Bacillaceae_D > Alkalihalobacillus > Alkalihalobacillus alcalophilus. The sequence continues at coordinate 27,127 of NZ_ALPT02000004.1, forward strand.
CGATCTCTTGGCACATCTCCAAAAAAATAAATCGATAATTTCTCATCATTTGCTCCACTCGAACAAGCACTGAGAACTAAAAAACCAAATATAAAAAAAATATTTAAGGCACCTTTCCCCATCTTATCCCTCCCCCCAAACATGACTTATTTCGTTAATCGAATCATTTCACCAGTCTGTTTCTCTTTTGCTGTTTTAACAGCATGATAACAGGAGACTTCTGCTTGTTCATCAAATTGTTGACAAAGTTGTTTTTCTTCACTTTTTGATGGGACGATTTCTTTAAAACGTTTATAGTAGTTTAAAAATTTGTCTCGCTCCATTCCACGACTAAATACATCTTCCACTGCTTGATAAAAATCGAGGACATCCACGACCTCATCCTTTGTCCAATCAAGTGAAATTGGCATATTCATATCCATTAAATAAACCCCTTTCTTCTTTTCTCTACAATATGTAACATGTTCCTACCTTTTATGCAAGAATCTACTATATGAACACAAAAACGTTTCGAAAAATACATATTTATTTCTTCTTTTAGCTATGCAAGTGAATGCCCTATTTGGTATACTCTTATTTGTTTTATATCACTATATCTTATATAGGATAATTTCATTATAAAAAGAGGTGACGTCTTTGTCGCGACAGTATTCTACTCCACTATTTGATGGGGTTCGTAAACATGCAGAAAAACAACCTATTCAATTCCATATTCCTGGACATAAAAAAGGGACAGGAATGGACCCGGAATTTAGAGAATATATTGGTGAAAATGCACTTGCAATTGACTTAATTAATATCGCTCCATTAGATGACCTCCACCATCCACACGGAATCATTAAAGAAGCACAAGAGCTTGCTGCAGAAGCATTTGGAGCAGATCATACATTCTTTTCTGTGCAAGGAACGAGTGGAGCCATTATGACAATGATTATGAGTGTTTGTTCTCCTGGTGATAAAATAATCGTTCCACGAAATGTTCATAAATCAATTATGTCTGCGATTATTTTTTCTGGAGCAAACCCTGTTTTTATTCACCCTGAAATTGATCCAAACCTAGGTATTTCCCACGGAATAACAACAGATTCGGTTGAGAAAGCTCTTCAAACTCATCCAGATGCCAAAGGGTTACTCGTCATCAATCCAACTTATTTCGGAGTATCTGGAAATTTGGAGAAAATCGTCGAAATTGCTCACAGTTACCAAATACCTGTCCTCGTTGATGAAGCACATGGTGTTCATATTCATTTTCATGATCAGCTACCTTTATCGGCTATGCAAGCAGGTGCAGACATGGCCGCAACAAGTGTTCATAAGCTAGGCGGTTCAATGACACAAAGCTCGATATTAAATGTTAAAGAAGGGCTAGTCTCAGCGAAGAGAGTGCAATCGATTATTAGTATGCTCACGACAACTTCAACCTCTTATTTGTTATTAGCTTCACTTGATGTCGCCAGAAGAAGACTCGCAACAGAAGGTCAAAAGCTGTTAACTAATACGATTGAATTAGCTGAAAAAACACGTGAACAGCTCAATGCCATTCCGAGAATCACATGCGTTGGAGAAGAAATTCTTGGTACAAAAGCCACTTATGATATGGATCCAACTAAATTAATCATTTCAGTTAAAGAGCTTGGAATAACAGGGTCAGAAGTTGAAGTTTGGTTAAGAGAGCGGTATGCAATCGAAGTGGAGTTGTCCGATTTATATAACATTCTTTGTATCATTTCTCTTGGAGATACCGTAGAAAAAACGGCAAAGCTTGTAGATGCCCTTACTCAGCTTTCTTTAGAAACAAGTGATACATCCCGGGAACAGAAAGAAATAAAAGTTTACGTCCCTAGAATTCCGACACTTGCTCTTTCACCCCGTGATGCTTTTTATGCAGAAACAGAAGTCATTCCTTTCTCAAAATCAGCTGGTAGAATCATTGCAGAATTTATTATGGTCTACCCACCTGGTATTCCGATTTTAATTCCTGGGGAAATTATCGCGGAAGAAAATCTTGCCTATATTGAGGAAAACATTAAAGAAGGTTTACCTGTTCAAGGTCCAGAAGATGGAACCTTCCAAACAATTCGAGTCATTAAAGAATTTGAAGCTATTAAATAAACGAAGAAATGAGCTGTTCCATTAAGGTTAATAAGTGACCTTTATTGGTACAGCTTTTTTGTTATTGATTTTACTTTATTCGCACCGTAATTTCCGCTCCCCATCTTTTTCATTACCTATTCCCTTTTTTTCGCACCGTAATTTCGATCTCCCAACTTTTTCATTACCTATTCCTTTTTATCCGCACCGTAATTTCGCTGCCCCACCTTCTTCATTACCTATTCTCTTTTTTTCGCACTGTAATTTCGATCTCCCATCTTTTTCATTACCTATTTCCTTTTATTCGCACCGTAATTTCGATCTCCCACCTTTTTCATAACCTATTCCTTTTTATCTGCACCGTAATTCCCGCTCCCCATCTTTTTCATTACCTATTCCTTTTTATCCGCACCGTAATTCCCGCTCCCCAACTTTTTCATTACCTATTCCTTTTTATCCGCACCGTAATTTCGATCTCCCAACTTTTTCATTACCTATTCCTTTTTATCCGCACCGTAATTTCTGCTCCCCATCTTTTTCATTACCTATTCCTTTTTATCCGCACCGTAATTTCCGCTCTTCACCTTTTTCATTACCTATTCCTTTTTATCCGCACCGTAATTTCGCTCTCCCACCTTTTTCATTACCTATTCCCGCCTATCCACGGCCCCTTCATTGGCTTCAAAAAAATCGACACTACGATGGTCAGGTCTCCTAACCATAGCAATGTCGATTTCCCATTAATCGTTTTTTACTTGTTTTTTGGCAGTGGCTGCAATGAGAGCACTTCACATAAACTTTTGTCACTTTTTCGGATTCGAAAGCCATAATTGATTCGTGACAGGTTTGACAAATGATAGTTCCTAACATCACAATCATCTCCTCAATCCTTTTTGTAAGCGCTTCAAACCACTGTATACCTTATGTTGTATCACTCATATTTAGACTTCATTTATTTGATTTCTTTCGGATTCACCATTTTATACCCTTTTTCCTGTAAACCATTTATGATATCAGTCAATGCTTCTGCCGTCCATGCTCGATCATGCATAAGCAGGTTCGCTCCATTTTGCAGTTCTTTTGCATTCACCATAATATCTGTTAAAGCATCTGCATTTTGATAATTACTTTCCCAATCATACCCGTAAGTCCAATTCATTAAAGTCATCTGTTCATCAGCAACGACTTCACGTGCATAATCCGTATTTGCTCCAAATGGGGCCCTAAAAAACCTTGGCCGTTCACCAATTATCTCTTCTACTAATTCATTCAATTCAACAATCTCATTTTTTTGTTCTTCTTCACTAATTTGCTGTAAGTTCGGATGTGTCATCGTATGGTTACCAATTTCAAAGCCCATCTCATAAATTTCTTTTAATTTATCACGTCCAGCCTCATCCATAATAAAGTGACCATTCACAAAAAAGATCGCTGGTACTTCTAACTTTTTTAAGTTTTTTGCCATCTCGATTGAATAGTTATCAGGTGCATCATCAATTGTTATTAACACAACGTTCTCATCTGCCCCCATTCCCTCAATCGGTTGAACAGCTGATGTTGTTGCATTAATGGTGTATTTTTTCTCTATTTTCTCAATAACTTCTTGGCTTTGTTTCTCTTCCACATCATCTTCCCCTTCAGACTCATGATCATGTGACTCCTCTTCCTCTACTTCACCCTCTTGTTCCCTTTCATTTTCCGCAACCTCGTCCGCTGGCTCCGTACTCTCGAATCGGGTTGTATCCGCATCATCTCCACACCCAACCAACAAAATGAGCCCTAATAAACAAACAATCTTTTTCATTTCGTTCAACCCTTTCGAATTTGTCCATAATTATGTGATTCATGAAGAAAATGTATAATTTATTCCCTTTACCCCGATACTAACTGCCGTATTCAATTATAACATTTAAGGAGTTACTATGAGAATAAAATGGCCGATCGGTAGACGTATCATCAAAACAGGAGTTGCCGTATTTATCACAGCAATTTTATGTCATACGATGAACCTATCTGCTTCTTTTGCGATTATTACGGCGATAGTTACCATTGAACCGACCGTTCATGCCTCAATAAAAAAAGGGCTGATTCGATTACCAGCGGCTGCGATTGGTGCTTGTTTTGCCGTTTTATGTGATATTTTATTTGGTGAAACAGCCTTAACCTATGCCTTAATCGCTATTTTTACACTTACAACCTGTGCCTCTTTAAAACTAGATCCATCTACCCTTGTCGCTACATTAACTGCAACAGCGATGGTGCCTGGAATGGTGGATGTAAGCATTCTTGATGTCCTTTGGCGAGTTACAGGTTCTTTTATTGGCATAACAGTCTCAACATTCATTAATTTCTTAATTTTACCACCAAAATTCGGTCCACTTCTTGTTCAGCGAATCGATGAGATTAGTGACCATATCGGTACTAGTATACAATCTATGATGCTCAATTTGCTGGATTCTGATCAAGAGCCTCGAGAAAGAATTGATACATATAAAAAAATCTCCGAAAAAATACATGATGGCTACCAACTATCATCCTTTCAAAATGATGAATGGAGGTATCGAACATCTTCTGAACATGAAAGACGCTCTTTTGATTATTTGCATAAGAAACTAGATCATTTAAACCATTTAGTCATTCATTTAGGCAAAATTGCCCATCTTCGCTTGAATCAGCCTATCAGTGTTCAAGAAAAAACATACATAATGGATACAATCCAAGCATTTGCTGACATCTTAAAGGATCCGTTCCACCAAATCGACACGTCGGTTATCGTTAAAGTGAATCAGCTGTCTCCTCTAGCAGCAAACAATCAGAATATGTCACCTAAAACCATTGAAATACTCTATTATGAACTTCAATCTATTTATGTATTATTACAAGAACTTGCTCAAATAACAAAGGATGAAAGGCAGTATTCATTTGAAGAAGAACAATACCCTGCCTATATTTTTCAAAAAAACTGGCAATATGATTAACTAACCTTAAAGAAAAAGGGATCACGATCAAATGTTGAATTCCTTTTTCTTTTTTCAATATCTACTTCCATATTTCTATTTGATTACATTTCGATTACCTAAGCCATTTTAAGGTTTTAATCATGCTAAAATAATTCGTATCTTAACAATTATTTTAAAAAAATAAATGGGATGTGACAAGCTTGAAAAAGACTAACGTAATAATTATTTTCTTCTTCTCTAGTATTCTATTATCAGCTTGTTCGACAGGTTTTTTAAAAGCAAATTCACCTATCAATCATGATGTCGGCCAGCATATGACCGTATTATTTTCTGATTCATCGAATATAAAAAAAGAAGACAACTATTATGATGCGATATTAGAGTTTCAATCAGAAAACCCTGAACAGACTCAACCTTTTATGATTATCGATTCTGATGAACGCGACATTGTCCGCTATTACGACGTTCAAGTATTCCCTACGATGATCGTTTTAAATGGCGGATCAGAACAGTTACGAATGGAAGGTGTACAATCTAAGGATGAAATTGTCACAACCTTGAAGGAAGCTCTAAAGATGCAAGTCCATAATGAATCTATTAGCTTTTTATCATTAAAAAAACACCTACCCTAGAAACATATGATGTTCCTTTGGGTAGGTGTTTTTTATTTATTATTTTACAATGTGAATTGGAGTGCCTAAAGCAACTTCTGCTGTTTCCATTGTAATTTCACCTAATGATGGGTGAGCATGGATTGTTAAAGCAATATCTTCAGCTGTCATTCCAGCTTCAATTGCTAATCCAACTTCTGAAATCATATCAGATGCACTTGCTCCAGCAATTTGAGCACCTAACACTAGGCCGTCCTCTTTACGAGTGATTAGTTTCATAAAACCATCTGTCTCATTTAAAGAAAGAGCACGTCCATTTGCAGCAAATGGGAATTTAGCAACAACTACATCGTAGCCAGCTTCTTTTGCCTCTTTTTCGTTGTAACCAACAGTAGCTAATTCTGGATCAGAGAAGACAACTGCAGGAATAGCTAAGTAATCGACCTCTGATTTTTCACCAGCAATCGCTTCTGCTGCAATTTTTCCTTCATAAGAAGCTTTATGAGCTAATGCTAAACCTTCAACAACATCACCAATCGCAAAAATATTGCTTACATTTGTACGGCATTGTTTGTCTACTTTAATTAAACCACGGTCCGTCATTTCAACACCAATTTGCTCTAAACCAAGCTCATCTGTGTTAGGTCTACGTCCAACTGTTACTAGTACATAGTCCGCTTCAAAAACTTCTTCTTTTCCTTTAATTTCAGCTGTTACTTTGACGCCATCCGTCGTTTCTTCAACACCTTTAGCTAATGCTTCCGTATGGAATGTTACGCCGTTTTTCTTTAATCGTTTTTCAACAAGTTTAGCCATTTGTTTTTCGAAACCAGGTAAGACTTGCTTTCCACCTTCAAGTACAACAACTTCTGAACCAAGGTTAGAAAGTGCACCTGTTAATTCAATGCCGATGTACCCTCCACCAATAACGACTAACTTTTTAGGTACTTCTTTAAGAGCTAGGGCACCTGTCGAGTTAATCACACGATCCGTATATTTAAAAGAAGGTAATTCAATTGGACGTGAGCCAGTTGCAATAATACAATTTTTGAAATTGTATGTTTGTGAACTCTTATCATCCATAATACGAACAGAATTCTCTGATGCAAAGTATGCTTCACCTTGAACAAGCTCTACTTTGTTTCCTTTTAAAAGTCCCTTAACTCCACCAGTTAACTTATCTACAACGCTTGCTTTCCATTCTTGGACTTTTTCGAAGTTCACAGAAACATTTTCTGCTACGATTCCGATTTCATCTGAATGTTTAGCGCTATGGAATTTATGACCAGCATTAATTAACGCTTTTGAAGGAATACAACCTACGTTTAAACAAACGCCTCCAACTGTTGCTTTTTCTACAACAGTTACGGATTGTCCCAGTTGTGCTGCACGAATAGCTGCTACATATCCTCCTGGGCCTGAACCAATAACTAGTGTGTCTACCTCTTTTGCGAAATCACCAACAACCATTTCTTACCCCTCCATTAATAATAATTGTGGATCGTTTAACAAACGCTTAACATGGTTTAAGGCATTTTGAGCTGTCACTCCATCAATTAGACGGTGGTCATAACTGATAGATAGTGCAAGTACAGGTGCCGCTACAATTTCACCGTTTTGAACAACTGCTTTTTCTTCAATACGGCCAATTCCTAAAATAGCTACTTCAGGATGATTGATAACTGGCGTAAACCATAAACCACGTGCAGAACCTACATTCGAAATTGTTGCACTTCCGCCTTTCATTTCCGCACTGCTTAATTTAGCATCACGAGCTTTTGCTGCTAAATCGTTAATTTCATCTGCTAATACGAAGATTGATTTACGGTCAGCGTCTTTGATGACTGGTACGAACAATCCGTGTTCAGTATCTGCTGCAATACCTATATTAAAGTATTTTTTATATACGATCTCTTCATTTGCATCATCAATAGAAGCATTTAATACAGGATATTTACGCAACGCAGATGTTAAAGCTTTAACAACATAAGGTAAGTACGTTAACTTTGTACCTTGTGCCGCTGCTATTTCCTTGTATTGTTTTCTATGTGCAACAAGTGCTGAAACTTCAACCTCATCCATATGTGTAACATGTGGTGCTGTATGTTTCGAGTTAACCATTGCTTTGGCAATTGCTTTACGAACACCTTTTAATGGAACACGCTCTTCTAACTCACCAACCGGGATAGAAACAGGTGCAGATTTTTTCGTTTCAGTAGAAGTTGCCACTTCTTCTGATGATGTGTCTTCAGATGCTGTTTCTTGGCTACCGCCATTTAAGAATGTATCAATATCTTCTTTTAAGACACGACCATTTTTACCAGAACCTGAAACTTTTTTAATATTGACATCCTTATCACGTGCATATTTACGAACAGAAGGCATCGCAATTACACGAGCATTATCATCTGAATCTGACTCAGTTGATGCTGCAGGAGTCTTCGTTGCTTCTTCTTTTTTCTCTTCTTTAGGCTCTTCCTTTGCTTCTTCAGCTGGTGCAGCTTCTTCCTCATAGCCTTCGGCGTCAATTGTTAAAAGAACATCACCAACAATACTAACCGTTCCTTCTTCCACTTTTAGCTCAAGAACTTTTCCATCTACTGGAGAAGGAATTTCTACAACTGCTTTATCATTTTGCACTTCTAAAAGTATATCATCTTCTTTTACTTCGTCACCAGCTTTAACGAACCATTTTACGATTTCGCCTTCATGGATACCTTCACCAATATCCGGCAATTTAAACTCATATGCCACTTTTAGTGCCTCCCTTATCATACATTTAGTTTGGCGAAGAGGAAAGCAATAAACGACTTTCCTCTTCAAAAAATTTTTTATTAGAAATTAACGACTTTATTTACTGCATCAACGATATCTTTGTGGTCAGGTAACCAAGAATCTTCCATTGCAGCGAATGGATATACGGTATCAGGTGCTGTTACACGTAATACAGGAGCCTCAAGGCTTAAAATTGCACGTTCCGTAATTTCTGCTACTACGTTTGCAGCAATCCCTGCTTGCTTTTGTGCTTCTTGTACAACAATCGCACGGTTTGTTTTCTCAACAGAAGCGATGATCGTATCGATATCTAATGGACTAACCGTCATTAAATCGATTACTTCAACATCGACACCGTCTTTTTCTAATTCTTCTGCTGCTTTTAATGAAGCGTGAACCATTGCTCCATAAGTAATAATCGTTACATCTTTACCTTCGCGTTTAATATCCGCTTTTCCTAATTCGATTGTGTACTCTTCTTCAGGAACTTCTGCACGGAATGAACGGTATAATTTCATGTGCTCTAAGAATACAACTGGATCGTTGTCACGGATTGAAGCAATTAATAAACCTTTTGCATCATAAGGAGTAGATGGAATAACGACTTTTAAACCTGGAGTTTGAGCCATTAATCCTTCTAAGCTATCCGCATGCATTTCCGGTGTTTTAACTCCTCCACCAAATGGTGAACGAACCGTGATTGGAGTTGTTTGCGTTCCACCAGAACGGTAACGCCAGCGGCTCATTTGACCAGCTACCGAATCCATTACTTCAAATAAGAAACCGAAGAATTGGATTTCCATAACTGGACGGAAGCCTGTAATCCCTAGTCCAATTGCTAAACCACCAATACCAGACTCAGCTAATGGTGTATCAAATACACGATCTTCACCGAATTCTTTTTGTAAGCCTTCCGTTGCACGGAATACTCCACCATTTTGACCGACATCTTCCCCAAAAATTAGGACATCTTCATTCTTTTTAAGCTCATTACGCATTGCATCCGTAATCGCTTGAATCATTGTCATTTGCGCCATTGGTTATTTCGACTCCTTTGCTGTATATTCTTCCATTTGCTCACGAAGATTAGCTGGGAGTTGTTCGAACATAACACCGATGATATCCGTTACTTTTTGCTTCGGAGCAGAGTCAGCTTCTTTAATTGCTGCTTTAATATCTTCTTTTGCTTTTTCAACCACTTCATTTTCTTTTTCTTCGTTCCATAATTTTTTGCCTTCTAAGAACTTACGGAAACGGATTAATGGATCTTTTTTCGTCCATTCATCATCTAAATCAGAAGTACGGTAACGTGTTGGATCATCACCAGCCATTGTATGTGGACCATAACGGTAAGTTAATGTCTCGATTAATGTCGGACCTTCACCGTTAAGAGCACGCTCACGAGCTTGCTTTGTCACAGTATAAACAGCTAAAACATCCATTCCGTCAACTTGAATTCCTTCGATACCAGCTGCCGTTGCTTTTTGAGCGATGGTTTTCGCTGCAGATTGTTTTTCAACTGGAACTGAAATTGCAAAGCGGTTATTTTGAACAACGAAAATAGCAGGTACGTTAAAAGCACCAGCAAAGTTCATTCCTTCATAGAAATCCCCTTGAGAAGCTCCACCATCACCTGTGTAAGTGATTGCAACGTTGTTTTTCCCTTTACGTTTTAGACCTAATGCAACCCCAGCCGTTTGGATAATTTGAGCACCAATAATGATTTGTGGCACAACAATATTTAATCCTTCTGGGAATTTACCGCCGCCGATATGACCACGCGACCATAAAAATGCTTGGTGTAATGGTAAACCGTGGAATACGATTTGCGGAATATCACGATATCCAGGTAAAATCCAATCCTCTTTATCTAATGCAAAGTGAGTTCCAAGCATAGACGCTTCTTGACCAGCAACTGGTGCATAGAAACCTAAACGCCCTTGACGGTTTAATGAAATCGCACGTTGATCCCAAATGCGCGTATAAACCATTCTTCTCATTAATTCTTGTAACTCTTCATCACTTAGTTCAGGCATGGCTGCTTCATTTACAACTTCGCCCTCTTCATTCAAAATTTGAAATGTCTCAAACTTTCCTTCTACTTGCTCTAAAGTTTTTGTACTCACTACCTTCACCTACCCTTTCTATTCGGAAAATGTCAATCACTTTTCTGGTCTATGTCTTCATGTTCACATGTTGTAATTCATAGTCAGAAACCCTTCATTAGGATGTCCTATTGTGCAATCAATCATTACATAATGATAAAAGAAAACACATATTCTTTGTTTTCATAAACTGTATTAGTCAATAGACAGAAAAAGTAATACAATTTACCCTATGCAAAACAGTCTACATCAACAGATAGAAATCCGTCAATCCTTTTGTTTTTCCGCTCTTACAATTTATGATTACTTTAACTTTTCTTTATATAAAAGCACTCCTGTGTTATAGATCACCTTACAATAAAATAGTACAGTTAGTTATACAAGCGTTTTCATAATATAAACAAGCCCCATCCCAGATAGACATTCCTTTTTTGCTAAAAAGTAAAACCCCAAAATGGACAAAGACTTTTATCGGACAAGCAAAAAACGAGAATTCTTATATTTCAAGAATCCCCGTTTTTTAAGCCTGCTTTTGCCTATTCATTTAATTCCCAATTTAAATCTGCCGCAGAATAATAAGCTTGCTTGCTTTCATTATACTCTTCTGTGAACTGATTAAATACATCTCTCGTTTCGTTTATACTGGAATATGATTCATTAACCTCTTCAATTTTTTCCTGTAGCTCAACTAATTCAAAATCTTCCCGTTGCAATAATTCAAATAATTCACGATCAAGATTAATCGATTCGATATAAGCTGTATGTAAGTCTTGGTAGCTATCATAACGGGCTTTCATTTTTTCCCGTAACGTTTGATAATGTTCCAACTCTTCACCTTCATTGATTTCATTTTCAAAGGCTTCTACTTTTTGGAATTCTTCATAACTTTGTTCGATGCTTTCTTTTTCCAAGGCGATTGCGCTCTCTCTGGTTTCAATAGAAGCAAGTGCCTCTTCGGTTAATGAAAGAATTTTCTCAAACTCATCAATTCCTAAATCAATCACTTCCTCGTAAAGTTGTTGTTCATTATTTTCAGCCGCTTTCAAGACCTCTTGCTGCTGCTTAAAAGTTGATTCCAGCTCAACGGCTTGTTCAAGATGGGTAAACACATCTTCTGCCACATTATTCCCACAAGCAGCCAACAACAGCATCATTAAAAGCGATAGTGTCATATACCATCGTTTTTTTACAGACACACCATTTCCCCCTATTCTAATCCCAACTAAATAGTCCCTTACTAAAGACACTAAAACAAACAAATCGAATTGGCAACCGAAATCCTTTTCCCTTTCTAAAAATCTATATGATTTTCTAATAAAAATTATGCACTTGTCCACTTTTTAACTAAACATATATCCACTTTTTCTTAAAAAAATGGGCATTCATCCAATCGCCCTCTTTGCTTATGCATATTGTAAATAGTGAGTCGCACATAGTGTGATGTACCAAAAAGGAGGAATTTACATGTACGGATATGGTTCAGATTGTGGATGTTATGATCCTTGTGGATATGGTTACGGGGCACCAGCAGCACCTGTTGCAGGTTTTGGCGGTGGATATAATAAAGGATTTGCGTTAATCGTAGTATTATTTATTCTATTAGTAATCGTTGGGGCAGCTTGCTTCAATGGTGGGGGCCCAGGACCAGACTGCAAAAAGTAAGAGAATAGTTTACTTAACAGCTTCTGAAGCACTTCATTCAGAGGCTGTTGTTTTAAAAAAGCTTCATTTCAATAAAAACTTGCCAATGCACTACACTTTTCGATAAAGTAAGACATAGTAAAAGGAGAGTTTATATTTTTCTTATCTCCTAAACAATCTAAACAAATCCCATTGACTATTATATAGCATTATTTGCTCTACAAAGGAGAGGTACATATGATTACAATGAAAGATATCGTTCGTGAAGGACATCCCGTTTTACGTGAGGTCGCAAAAGAAGTAACCTTACCAGCAACAGCCGAAGAAAAAGAAATACTAAGTGAGATGCTTCAATTTATTAAAAATAGTCAAGACCCAGAAATTGCGGACAAGTATAATTTACGTCCAGGTGTCGGAATTGCCGCACCGCAAATTGGCATCTCTAAAAGAATGTTTGCCGTCCACACTTATGACGAAAATGACGTCTTATATAGCTACGGTCTATTTAACCCGAAAATGATTAGTCATTCCGTTGAAGAAAATCATTTGGATGGCGGGGAAGGCTGTTTATCCGTTGACAGAGAAATCACCGGAATTGTCCCACGACATGCCCGAATCACAGTTAAAGGAACAACACTAGAAGGAGAAGAAGTCAAATTAAAATTAAAAGGTTACATTGCGATTGTTTTTCAACATGAATTAGACCATTTGGATGGCATTATGTTCTATGACCGGATCGAAGCATTTCAAGATAAGTTAAAGAAACCACTATAAGCTTTTCAATAAAAAGAGCTACCCGATAAAGATCATTTTAATTGACATTACCGGTACAGCTCTTTTTTTATAGTCCCGATTGTAGCTTGAAGGAGTATCTAAAATCAGCCCTAACCTAAATATCCATTGGTTTTCTTCCTTCAAAGATTAGCTGTTATCAAATTTTCAAATTATCTCTTCACCAAATGTTTGTCTTTCAAGGTTCACCCCTTCCTTTTCCATTCATTCCCACCAAAAGACCCTTTAATTTTACATATACTAACGCTAAGGACTAAAGAAAAGGAGGGTTTATTATGTTAAAAAAACTTCGCAAAAAGCTCATCGATGGTTGCAAAAATCTCTTGCCAAAGAAACGTTTGCTTGAGGTATAGAATAATTCAATAATGATTAAACTGTACAATTAGTCATAAAAACATGTAGGATAAATAAAAAAAGTTAGTTTCATTACAAGCGTTTACACTCTTTTTTATTATAGCTCTTAAAGAAAAACATGAAAAAGATGATATATTGCTTTATAATGAAAAAATAACCAATGTTTAAGGAGAGGTATTATCTATGTTATTTAAAGTTTTTTTCCAAAAAATCGCAAATCAAGTTCCAGTACGTGAACTTACAGATGCTATTTATGTTGAAGGTACAAGTGAGGCAGATGTCCGTAAAAAGCTTGCTGACCGCAACTACAACATCGAATTTATTACTGAAATCTCTGGCGCTCATTTAGAGTATGAACAGGCTCGAGAAGACTTTAAGGTGGAATCCATTTAATGAAACAAGTAAAAAATAATCAAACAGCCGTATTTGCTCTTGGTGGACTCGGGGAAATCGGAAAAAATATGTATGCTGTTCAGTTCCAAGATGAGATCATTATTATTGATGCCGGAATTATGTTTCCAGAGGACGAACTTCTAGGTATTGATTATGTTATTCCTGACTTTACTTATTTAAGTAAAAATATTGATAAGATCAAAGGCCTATTTATCACACATGGTCACGAAGATCATATTGGTGGTATCCCTTATTTATTAAGAGAAATTAACATTCCTATTTACGGTGGGAAGTTAGCCTTAGGTTTATTAAAAGGAAAGTTAGAAGAACATGGTCTTATCCGAAAAACTAAGCTAATAGAAATTCAAGAAGATCAAATTATTAAGTTTACAAAAACATCCGTATCCTTCTTTAGAACGACCCACAGTATTCCTGACTCATACGGTATTGTCGTCAAAACACCACCAGGGAATATTGTACATACAGGGGACTTTAAGTTTGATTTCACTCCAGTTGGTGAACCAGCAAACTTAACTAAAATGGCCAAGATTGGTGAGGAAGGTGTTCTTTGTTTACTTTCTGACAGTACAAACAGTGAAATACCTGAATTTACAATGTCAGAGCGAAAAGTCGGCGAAAGCATTGATAGCATTTTTAGAAAAGTGAACGGACGTATTATTTTTGCTACTTTTGCATCTAATATTCATCGCCTTCAACAAGTAATCGAGTCCGCTGTACAACATGGACGTAAAGTTGCAGTATTTGGACGCAGTATGGAGTCCGCCCTTTCAATCGGACAAGATTTAGGGTATATTAATGCTCCTAAAGAAACGTTTATTGAACCGAGCCAGTTAAACAAACTGCCTGACAATCAAATAACGATTCTTTGTACAGGGAGTCAAGGTGAACCAATGGCGGCTCTTTCTCGTATCGCTTATGGTACACATCGTCAAATTCAAATCATTCCTGGGGATACGGTCGTCTTTTCATCGTCACCAATTCCAGGTAATACCGTAAGTGTCGGAAAAACCATTAATCAGCTTTATCGTGCAGGAGCCAATGTTATTCACGGACCACTTAATGACATTCACACATCTGGACATGGTGGACAAGAGGAGCAAAAATTAATGCTTCGTCTGATGAAGCCTCAGTATTTCTTACCTATTCACGGTGAGTATCGGATGATGAAAATGCATATTAAATTAGCGAAGGATTGTGGAGTTGCTGAGGAAAATTGCTTTATTATGGACAATGGAGATATACTAGCCCTCCACCCTGATGAGGCTGGTGTCGTTGGCAAAATCCCTTCCGGTTCTGTTTATGTAGACGGAAATGGAATTGGAGATATCGGCAATATTGTTTTACGCGACCGCCGAATTTTATCAGAAGAAGGATTGGTCGTTGTAGTTGTCAGCTTAGATATGAAAGAATTTAAAGTAACAGCTGGTCCAGATATCATTTCAAGAGGTTTTGTCTACATGAGAGAGTCAAGTGACTTAATTCATGAAGCTCAAAAATTACTCGCCAAACATCTAGATGATGTGATGGAAAAGAAAACATCACAATGGTCAGAAATCAAAAATGAAATGACTGATTTATTAGGACCTTTCCTCTATGAGAGAACAAAACGTAAACCAATGATTTTACCAATCATTATGGAAGTCTAAAAATAATAGTAGAGGCAACCGCAAAGATGATCTTCTTGCGGTTGTCTTTTTTATATTTCGGATGGAATCTCCTTAAACCAACTAAAATCTTCTTTCCCCCATAACTTCACCTTTTCTCCTTCCAACACTAAAAAGATCGCTCAATTTAAAATTTTCTGATTATAAAGATTGAATTATATACTAAAACTAGGTATGATGTACACGTGTACATTAATCATGTTCTGACCAAACGGACTTCGCTTTTTATCAATCCAGCTACGTCCGTTAGAAGCTCGAGAAAAATCGGTCGTCTTTATGAAGACAAAGAACGTCTTCAACAGCCGCCCTTGCCCACAGGATGTGGGTACAAGGCGTGGTGATTGACGTCGCGAATTTAGCGTTGTTCCTCAGTAATCTCGCTTCTGACCAAACGGACTTCGCTTTTTATTTAAGGAGGTGTCGAGCTATGGGTACTAGAAAAGATGTCGCAAAACAGGCTGGGGTATCTGAAGCGACCGTATCACGTGTTTTTAATAACGTCCCCCCTATTCGTGAAGAAACAAAACAAAAGGTATTAGAGGCTGCCAAACAACTAAACTATCATCCTAATGCACTAGCCCAAAATTTTGCCAAAGGAAAAAGTCAAAACATTGGCGTCATCGTCCCTTATCTACCTAAGGTACGCTTGCTTTCCACTTACTACTTCTCTGAAATATTAAGTGGGATTGGTGTCAAACTCGGAGAAATGAATTATCGTTTGTTGCTCTTATTTCAATCTCCACATAAACCAAGAGACTATGTCCATCTTTTTCAAACACAAAAAGTCGACGGTTGTATCATTTTAGGCTCACAAGATTTTTTAGATGAAAAGGCCGCACTAGAACGATTACATCAATTAGCCCTGCCTTACTGCCTTGTTAATCAAACCTATACTGATTACCCTTTTCACTCGATTGATGCTATGCACTATAAAGGAAGTTATGAGGCAGTATCACTTCTTTTGCAAAAAGGCTTAACACAGATTGCCTTTTTAAATGGGCCCGCTAATTACTCCAATAGCTTAGATCGGTTAGCAGGATATCGAGATGCCTTACAAGACAATAATATCAAATTGAATGAACAGTGGATATTTCAAGGTAACTATAGCCGGAAAAGTGGGTATCAAGCTGCAGCGAATATCGGATCTCACCTCTCAGAAATAGAGGCCATTTTTGCTTCTAATGATCGGATGGCTGTTGGGCTTATGCAGGGACTACGTGAACAAGGCTATCAAGCTGGTCAAGATTATGCCCTTATTGGGTACGATGATTCTGATATCGTGAGCATGCTAACCCCACAACTAGCTTCTGTAAATGTCCCTCTGTTTGAAATGGGCCAACTCGCAGCCGAAAAAGTCTTATCTATGATAACGGAGGGAATTAAAGAACAAGTTCAAATTAAATTGCCCGTCACAGTCATGGAACGAGAATCTATTCAAGTCAATTTCCCAAAAAAGGAGATAAAATAATGAAAAAGTTGAATATTGGCATGATCGGTTACAAATTTATGGGAAAAGCTCATAGCCATGCTTATCGAGACCTCCCTCTCTTCTTCCCAAAACATATTCACCCCCATATGAAAGTGATTTGTGGTCGAAGCCTTGAAAGTGTGGCTGATGCTGCCTCTCAATTTGGCTGGGATGAATATACAACAGATTGGAGAGAAATGTTGACCAGAGATGATATTGACTTAATTGATATTAACGCACCTAGTGATGTACATAAAGAGATTGCTATTGAAGCAGCTAAAGCCGGAAAGCATGTGTTTTGCGAAAAACCGTTAGCGCTTACATTAGCAGATTCTAGAGAAATGTTAGAAGCAGTTGAAGCAGCAGGTGTTAAACATATGGTTGGTTTTAACTATCGCTTTACTCCCGCTGTTATGTTAGCGAAAAAATTGATCGATGAGGGACGATTAGGTGACATTTACCATTTCCGGGCTTGGTTTTTACAAGACTGGATCATTGACCCTGACTTCCCACTCGTTTGGCGGTTACAAAAAGAAATTGCTGGTTCAGGTTCTCACGGTGATTTAGGTGCCCACTTAATTGATATGGCTCACTATTTGATTGGCGATATAACAGATGTGATTGGGATGAGCGAGACCTTTATTAAAGAAAGACCACTTCCACAGGAAATGACAGGCCTATCTGCAACAGGTAGTCAAAGTAAGGAAAAAGGACCTGTCACCGTTGATGATGCAACATTATTTTTAGCTAAATTTGCGAATGGAGCTATTGGTAGCTTTGAAGCAACACGTTTCGCGACCGGTCATAGAAGTACAAACTCTTTTGAAATTAACGGAAGTAAAGGAAGCGTTATCTTTGATTTTGAACGGATGAATGAACTACAAGTCTATTTTGTCGAGGACAAGGAGGATGTCCAAGGCTTCCGTCGTGTCTTAGCAACAGATGCCGCTCATGCCTATTCCGACGTTTGGTGGCCTGCTGGTCATACAATTGGTTATGAACATACCTTCATTCATTCAGTTGTAGAGCTGATGGAAGCTTTCCAAGAAGAACGTCAGCCCGTTCCAAACTTCAAAGATGGAGTCAAGTGTCAGCAAGTTTTAGAAGCTGTAGAACATTCCATTGAGCAAAAGAAATGGATCAAAGTAACAGACTTATAAAATTCTGCTTAAGGAAAAGGTATAAACACAATAGAAGGAGGATTTATTATGAAAAAGAAGGCTTTAATTGTATGGGGTGGTTGGGATGGTCATGAACCAGAACAAGTGGCGACTATTTTTAAAGGAATTTTAGAAGAAGAAAACTTTGCCGTAGAAGTTTCTGATTCATTAGAATCCTATGCTGATGTGGATAAATTGAAGTCATTGGATTTAATCGTTCCCCATTGGACAATGGGTCAAATCGAAAAAAAATATGTGCAAAATATTTCAGCGGCGATTATGAGTGGCGTTGGTTTAGCTGGTTGCCACGGTGGGATGTGTGACTCCTTTCGAAACAATGTTGATTGGCAATTTATGACTGGTGGTAATTGGGTCGCTCACCCTGGGAATGATGGAGTTGAATATATGGTGAATGTTAAACATTCTTCTAGTTCATTACTTGAAGGGATATCAGACTTCAAAGTGGTAAGTGAACAATATTATCTCCATGTTGATCCAGTAGTAGAAGTGTTAGCTACCACCCGTTTCCCTGTTGTGGATGGTCCACATGCAACAAATAAAGCGGTCGATATGCCTGTAGTCTGGACGAAACGTTGGGGATCCGGTCGAGTATTTTACAACTCCTTAGGACATGTAGCAAACATCGTAGCCATGCCTGAGGTTAAAACGATCATGCGTCGCGGATTTCTCTGGGCTGCGGAAGGAAAAATACTTTACCAGGATAAAGAAGAAAATACATTTGCAGCATCAGGTAATGGCTCAGGAAACATTTACACTGGTATGGGAGATAGTCAGTAAACGAATTGGGGGTATCCATTCATAATGAAAAAAATAAAAGTAGGACTTATTGGATGCGGGAATATCAGCTCCGTTTATTTTAAAAATTGTTTAGAATTTGAACATTTTGAGCTGGTCGCATGTGCCGATCTCGACCTTGAGCGTACAAGAGCTCAGGCAGCACGTTATGGCGTAAATGCCTATACGATCCAGGAATTACTTAACGATGAAGACATTGAACTTGTTATTAACTTAACAACTCCAAAAGCACATGCAGCCGTTTGTATTCAAGCACTTGAAGCAGGAAAACATGTTTATACAGAGAAACCACTAGCGGTCACACGTGAAGAAGGGCGCCAGATCTTAGATGTAGCCAAACAAAAAGGGCTTCGTATTGGCAGTGCTCCTGATACATTTTTAGGTGGAGGAATTCAAACCGCCATCCACCTCATTGAAAAAGGAGAAATCGGTACTCCTATTGGTGCTACGGCCTTTATGATGAGTCGTGGACATGAGCATTGGCATCCTGACCCATCCTTTTATTATGATGTCGGTGGTGGCCCAATGTTTGATATGGGACCTTATTACTTAACAGCATTAATCGCAATGCTAGGCCCGATTAAACGAATCTCTGGTTCTGCACGTATTAGCTATCCTGAACGAACGATTACAAGTGAACCAAAAGCAGGCACAAAAATCCAAGTTCAAACTCCAACCCATATTTCAGGAGTTCTTGACTTTTCCTCAGGAGCGATTGGAACGCTCATCACAAGTTTTGATGTCTTTGGTGGCTCCACGCTTCCCCGGATGGAGGTTTACGGAAGTGAAGGAACGTTACTCGTACCGGATCCTAATACATTTGGCGGTCCGGTCTTAATACGAAAACGGGATGAACATGAGTTTGTTGAGGTTCCTTTAACTCATTATTACGATCAAAACAGTCGTGGAATTGGCGTGGCTGATATGGCGGAGTCTATCCAACGACAAAGAGCCCATAGAGCAAATGGAGAGCTTGCTTTTCACGTCCTTGAAGCGATGCATGGATTCCATGACGCCTCTAACAATGGCACATTCTATCATATGGAAAGCACGTGTTTAAAACCAGCCCCACTTCCTTTAAACTATCATTTTTCTCCGAGAACTAACACGACCAAATAACCAAGAGCTCTAACCATTTGTCAATTACTCTTCAAAAAAAAGAGGCTGAGACATAACCACTAAAAAAAGAGTTAGATGACTAGAACTGACAGTCATCTAACTTTTTTAATGAAAATTACTTATTTTATATTACAAAAGGAATGAGAAGATTTACCCTCTATCTTAGTGGACGAAAACATGCGGAGACTCCCAGTGGGATCTAGTGGCAGAGCCGAAATCCACTAGTGAAACTAGTTAGTTCGGCGCCACCCACAGGACGCGGAGCATGATTTTCGGGAACGGTGAGTAGAACGCTTTTCAAATCAGTACAGAGTTTTGTCCTAGCCTCTTTCAATTTTTCTCTAACAAAATTTCTCTTTTACACACCTGAATAAGATAAAAAACCTCCATCAACTGGGACCGTAATTCCCGTTACAAAGCCAGACATATTCTCATCTGCTAACCAGATCAAGGTGCCCAGTAAATCTTCTGGTTTTCCAAATCTCCCCATCGGCGTATGAGTTAAAATTTTATGAGAACGTTCTGTTAATGACCCATCTTCATTCGTTAATAATCTTCGGTTCTGATCGGTCAAGAAAAAACCTGGGGCTATCGAATTCACTCTGATGCCGACTTCAGCCATATGAACAGCCAACCATTGAGTGAAATTATCAATTCCCGCCTTAGCCGCACTATAAGCTGGAACCTTTGTCATCGGAGAAGGTGCACTCATTGAAGACATATTAATAATCGTTTTGCCACGTTTATTGACCATCTTTTTTGAAAAAACTTGGGTAGGAATAACCGTCCCGATTAAATTTAAATGAAAAACAAATTGAAAACCTTCTGTTGTTAAATCAAAAAATGTTTTGAGTTCTTTATTCTCTAAATCTTCTAGTTTAAATGTTTCATTGGTTGTTGCCCCATCTGGATGATTGCCACCAGCACCGTTAATTAAAATATCACATTCTCCAAGCTGTTCTGTTATGAGAGCTTCTGCCTCAATCACACTTTGTTTATCGAGCACATCACAAGAAACCGCTAGAGCTGTACCGCCACTTTCCCGAATCTCTTGTTCAACGACTTTCCCTTTTTCAAGCTGGCGATTTAAAATAGCGACTTTTACTCCTTGTCTACCAAGCTCGCGGGCCATCGCTCCACATAAAACACCACTACCACCTGTAATAACGGCCACTTTTCCTTTTAAATTTCCATTGATTGATAGCATTGTTTCTCCCCCTGCTTCAAACGTTCAAGTGAATCCCAAATTCCCCATAAGTACATAATGCCAAGGCCACGATCGTAAAGGCCATAACCAGGTCGACATTTCTCATCCCAAATATGGCGACCATGATCAGGTCTTGCATAACCAGTAAAACCAATGTCATGATAAGCTTTCATAATACTTAAAATGTCAACGGTTCCGTCAGATGAACGATGAGAGGTTTCAATAAAATCGCCATTTTCATATGTTCTCACATTACGAATATGAGCAAAATGAATACGATCCGCAAATTTCCTTACCATTTCAGCAACATTATTATTCGGATTGGCCCCCAACGACCCACTACAAAGCGTCAGCCCATTTGCTGGACGGTCAACAAGCTTTAAAAAACGCTGAATATTATCTTCGTTAATAATGATTCTAGGCAAACCGAAAACTGAAAATGGAGGGTCATCTGGATGAATCGCCATTTTTATATTGTTTTCTTCTGCGACAGGAATAATTTGTTCTAAAAAGTAGTGCAAGTTCTTCCAGAGATCTTCTTCCGTCACCTCTTTATAGAGATCAAATAATTTCGTTAAATATTTCAATCTCTCTGGTTCCCAACCTGGCATCGTAAGCGATACGTTTTCCGCAATCTCTTTTACTAGTTCAATTGGATCTATATTGGTAATCTTCGCCTTCTCAAAAAATAAAGCGGTCGACCCATCCTCAAGTTCCTTGAATAGCTCGGTACGTGTCCAATCAAATACAGGCATAAAATTATAACAAATCACCTTTACACCAACTTGAGCCAATCTTTCTATTGTTTTTTTATAGTTTTCAATATAGAAATCTCTAGTAGGTAGTCCTAACTTAATGTCCTCATGAATATTGACACTTTCTACAACATCAATGTTGAAATCATGAAGCTCTGCTTGTAATTTTACTTCTTTTATTCGCTCTAATGGCCACTCCTCCCCAACAGGGATGTCGTGAAGTGCCCAGACAATTCCTTCAACACCGGGAATCTGTTTCACATGCTCTAGCGGAATAAAATCATTCCCTTCACCGAACCAGCGAAATACCATTTTCATCTGTCTACAACTCCATTCCTTCTGTTTCTAAAGCTAAATAACCCTCAATATCCGTACTATTGATGTCGTTCACGAATGTTTATCCGTATTCATATTTTCTCGTCATTTAAAATAATTAGGATAAGCGACTTTCAGTTCACCTTGATCGTTGTTCACGAGTGTAAGATGATGGTGGACAATTTCTTTTGCTTTTAACGAATCTTGTGCTCGTATCGCTTCAATCATTCCTTCGTGCTGAGATAAAAGGATATTCCAATTATAATTATCTGTTAAACTCAACATCCGCACGCGATTTAAATGAGTATTCATTTGCTGGATAATCATCCAAATTCTCTTTTTTCCACATCCTTCAGAAATAGTCTCATGAAACTCTTCATCCAGTTCAAAGAATTTCTTATAGTCTCCTACTTCAACACAACGTTTTTGCATATATAAATTAAATTCTAATTTCTCCAAATAGGTAGGGGAAAAAAGTTTACAAGCCAACTGTATAGCGGCAATCTCTAAATGTTCGCGAATAAACCTAGCTTCTTCCACATGCTTAAGATCAATGAGTGCTACAAATGATCCTTTTTGTGGGAATACTTCTAATAGTTCATCTTGCACAAGTTTGACAAAGGCTTCTCGTACAGGCGTTCTGCTCACTTGAAGTTTCTCTGATATTTCTTTTTCTGATATGTTTAAACCCGGTTCAAGTTTTAATGAAATAATATTTTCTCGCAATACGTGATATACGTAATCTCGGGTCGACGAAAACTCAGTTCGTTCACTAATTTCTAAAATCACTGTATCCCCCTCCTTACTTCCATACTTTTCTTTTAATTAAATTTAGACAAAGGACTGATCCCGATACAATTAACTAACTAATCAGGGCTCAGTCCTTATTCATTACTAAACATACTTGCTCACCAAATCATCTAATCATTTTTTTGCCTGAGCATCGCTTGGTCAACATTCAGTTCAATTAAATTCCGATCTGGGTCCATGCAAAAAATTTGAGCAAATCCACTGTCACTATTTGGTTTCTCTACAATCTCAATCTCCTTATTTTTCAAGTATTGAAGAGTCTTTTCATAATCTTTCACACGGATAGCAAAATGACCATCCTTTGTCTGAATATCCCCTTCTCTTAAAGTATCAGAGGCTGGGTGCACAATTAAATGCAGCTGCTGATTTCCAATTTGATACCAAGCACCAGGGAAATCAAAATCAGGACGCTTTATTTCTTGAAAACCAAGAATCGTGCCATAAAAATACTTTGCTCTTTCTAAATTAGTAATAGAAAGACTTACATGATGTATCGACTCCATTTCAAACAAATGTATCACCCCTCAAACGGTGTTAAACTTACTTCTGTTTCAGCTGTTTCAATTTTTAGTGCTTGTTCCTGTGCGATAATACATAACTCAGCTGCTTTAAAGGCATGTTCTTGTGTCATCGCATTTTCCGTACCTTCCAAACAATCCAAAATAAACTGTCCAAAGTATGGAAACCCTACTTTTCCGGATAACTCAAAATGCTTCTCTCCTTCTTGATTAACAAGATATAAATGATTTGACGTGTTATCACGACCAATATCAATATATTTACGAATTTCAATATACCCTTCTGTACCTAAAATAAGCGCACGTCCATCTCCCCATGTTCCTAAACCATCAGGGGTCAACCAATCAACTCGAAAATAAAACGTTGCCCCATTATCAGCTACAAGTGTCGCATCACCAAAATCCTCGAAATGGGCGTATTCCTTAAAATGATAATTGGCTACTTTACTGTGTAAGACCTTGGCATCTTTTGCTCCTGTAAAATGAAGAAATTGTTCAATCTGATGACTTCCAATATCACATAAAATTCCACCATAACAATTTGGATCAAAGAACCAATCTGGCCTACTGTTAGCATTAGCACGGTGCGGTCCCGTTCCTATTACTTGAACAACACGTCCAATCGTCCCTTGTTCAATTAATTGTCCGGCAAAGACGGCACTTTCGACATGCAAACGTTCACTATAATAAATGCCCCACTTCAGCCCTGTTTCCGCTGTTTTTTGTCTTGCTTTTTCGATTTGATCAAGTTTCGTAAAAGCTGGCTTATCTGCAAAATAATGCTTTCCATGCTCCAAAGCTCGAAGACCTAACTCCCCGCGTTCATTTGGGATACAAGCGGATGCAATAAGCTTAATTTGAGAATCATTTAAGATTTCTTCTTCTGTTGTTGCAACTTTTACTTTAGGAAAACTCTCACAAAATTTTTCCACCTTTTTAGGATCTGGATCATATACGGCCACTAACTCTGCACCGGCTTCAAGCAACCCATTACACATTCCGTAAATATGCCCATGATCAAGGCCAATAGCAGCAAAAGGAAAACTCCCCCTTTCAATAACTTCATTGACCTTTCCTACTGGTGCATAATTCATTCCGTCTTGTTTATCCATTCCGTCCACCCCTTATCAATCGTTTTATTGCTCGTTTGAGTAATTCCCACCAGTTGTTATCTTATTTTCTGTAAAATTCTCTATACTACTTTTCTTCTCATAGAAATGAGTCGCTTGCTTCATAACTCCTTCCCGTGTATAAAATGGACTGTCTTCATTTAATGGGAGAGTAACCGCTGTACTTAAACTCGAGGCTTGGTAAATAGCTGTAATAAGTTCAAGTGTTTGCCGCCCTTGGATCCCATCAACAAGGACTTCTTTTTTGCCTTCTATCGCAAGGAGTACATCATTAATTTGCCCTGTATGTCCTTCATATTGAAGAGCTGGTTGTTTATCATATACTTGCTGGATTTTCTCCTCTAATTCTTGATCCTTTTCCGGAAAACCGTTTAATAAAGATTTGGACGCGGTTAGTTTCCAAGGAACCGACACACGAGCTTTTTTCCCTTGGAAGATCAATTGTTGTTCTTCTCCATGATGAACAACAGAACTCGTCACTTGTGCTAAACTTCCATCATCATAACGACAAATCGCAATCGACAAATCTTCTACCTCTGCATTGTCATGAGAAGTATTTGTTGAAACGGCCGTTATTTCATCTGGCATCCCATTCATCCATTGGAAAATGTCAATATGGTGAACCGCATGGTTTAATGTACAACCACCGCCTTCTTTCTCCCACGTTCCTCTCCACCAAAGATCATAATAACTATGGCCCCTCCACCAAAATGAATCAACTTGTGTATGAACGATTGGACCCATCAGTTTTGTCTCAAGGACCGATTTTAGCTTCATCATTGGTGTCTGAAAACGATTTTGAGCGACCACTGAGAGCACTTTTTGATTTCTTTTGGCTGCTTCATTCATTGCATCACATTCTTCTAAAGAAGAGGCCATTGGCTTTTCAACTAATACATGTTTGCTAGAATTCAATAAAGCAATTGCCACTTCGGCATGAGTATAAGGAGGTGTACAAACTGACACAAGATCAATATCCGTCCGCTCAGCTAACTCCAAATAATCTGTATATACATTTACATTCAGATGATACTCGTTGGCTAGTTTTTTAGCCTTTTCTGGATAAATATCACATAAAGCTACGATTTCACAACGTTCTGAAAATTGTTGATATGCTTTAATATGAGCTGAAGCAATTGCACCCGCTCCAATAATGGCTACTTTTATCACCAAGATCCTCTCCTTATTCATTCTAATCATACTAGTATGGTATAGACATTAAAAAAACAAATAACTGACTATTACTCTTTCTCTGCTCCTAAGACAATTCCTTTTACAAAATACTTTTGAATAAATGGATAGACAACCAACATTGGTAATGCCGCAATAAAGATTTGAGCAGATTGTACTGTACGTTGGGATAAATTCCGCAATGTTTCTGCATCTGTTATTTGGCTAAAATCTTGTTGCACAATAATCGTTTGTAAAAAAGTTTGCAATGGATAATTTCTTGCATCATTGTTATAAATCATCCCATCAAACCATGAGTTCCAATGAAAGACCATTGTGAATAATGAAACGGTTGCAATCGCCGGAACAGCAATCGGCAAATAAATTTTCAAGAAAATCTGAAAATGATTTGCACCGTCAATTAAGGCCGATTCTTCTAACGACTTTGGTACTGAGGTACGGAAGAAGTTTAACAATAAAATTAAATTAAAAGCATTTATAGCGGTCGGTAACACTAAGGCCCAGATCGTATTCGTTAAACCTAACCCTGTTACAACCATATATGTAGGGACTAACCCTCCATTAAATAACATAGTAAAAATAAAGAACCATACATAAACTTTACGTCCTTTAAACTCTTCATCATACTTTGAGAGTGAATAAGCTGCACATAGTAGTGCACCCATAGAAATAGCTGTACCTAGTACCACTCGAAGAATCGAAATAAAGAAAGAACGAATGAAATTTTCATTTGCTATTGTGCGTTCATATGCATCGATCGTAAAATCAATCGGCCAAAAAGAAACAATATTTGCTGCTGCTGCCCCACTTCCACTTAACGATACAGCAAAAATATGAACGAGCGGAAGTAGACAAAGCACAGACATTAAGATCATAAAGCTATAATTAAAAATTGTAAAAATGGTATAGCTTTTAGTTTTATACATCCGCATAGGAAATCCCTCCTAGAAAATTCTCCAGTTTGCATACTTGTAAGCTAAACGATATCCTACAATGATTAACACTAAGCTAATAACCGATTTGAATAAGCCTACTGCTGTACCATAACTAAAGTCTCCACTCACTAATGAAACACGATATACATATGTATCAATAATATCTCCTGTTTGATAAACGAGCGGATTATATAGGTTGAAAATTTGGTCAAAACCAGCGTTTAATACATTTCCTAACGATAATGTTCCAACAACGATAATAATTGGTAACATCGCTGGTAACGTAATAAACAAGGTTTGCTTCCAACGATTCGCACCGTCAACAACAGCCGCTTCGTATAAACTAGGATTAACAGCCGTAATCGCAGCAAGGAACACGATCGTGTTAAATCCTGTTTCTTTCCAAAGGTCACTAATAATAACCGTTGTCCTAAACCAATCGTTACTTCCTAAGAAAAAGATTGGATCGACCCCAAACCATAGTAGCCCTTGGTTCACAAGGCCTCCATCTGGTGAAAGTAAATCAAGCAAAATACCACCTAAAATAACCCAAGATAGAAAATAAGGTAAATAGATGATCGTTTGAATCGTTCTCTTAATCGCCATTTTGTACATTTCATTTAATAACAGAGCTACTGTAATTGGGACTATCAATCCAAAAATCATTTTCAATAAAGAAATAATAAGCGTATTCCAAATGACTTGCCTCGCATAGTCATATTCAAACATCATCCTAAAATGTTCAAGCCCCACCCACTGAGAGTCAAAAAAACCGAGCCAAGGTTTAAAATCTTGAAAGGCCATAACGACACCAAACATTGGGGCATATTGAAAAATAAGGCCGAGAACTAGTGCTGGTATCAATAACACATGTAATTGCCACGTTCGTTTAAAATTCCACTTTTGTTTATTCTTTTTAATAACACTGTCCGTTTTCTTTCCTACTACCGGCTGACTCTCCATGACTTTCCCTCCTCATCGCTAAAGAAAGTAACTAGTCTGTACAAAACTAGGTGCAAACAGATTCTTTTCCATCCCCAAATCGTTCACACCATAGTTCGTTTTTTACATTAATTACGAACCGAATCGTACCATTCGTTTACTTCCTCAGTAATTTGATCGCCACCAGCTTTCTTCCATTCTTCAACGAAATCATCAAAAGCTTCTAATGGTTTGTTCCCTAAAATGATGTCAGCAAATAATTCATCTTCTAATCTTTCTAAATGTTCTGATCTAGAAATCATTGTATCTGTTGGTGGTCCAGTAAACTCTTGAACAATTCGAATATCATTTTGTTTATTCACAATTGCTGCAGCCTCAATATAATCTGGTTGCCTTCCTGCAAGACCAGCTTCATAACCATTGACTGGATCTCTTCCAGTATCGTGAAACTCTTCTAGAAGACTATACATTTCATATGGGATTGTTGGGATATTAGTAGGCAAGAAATATCTACCTGGATCGACATGCTTTTCTCCCGTTATCTCTTCAAATTCATCAATATTATAAACTGGTTCTCCATCTTGCAACACATAATCATATCCTTCAAAAAGTCCATATTCAAAATATTCCGATTCACCTAGTGTATAACCAATAATCGCATCCCAGTATTCAAAGAATTTGTCCATATGTTCAAATTCACTATTAAACAAGAAGGAACCTACAATTAAACCTTCCCCTCTACGACCTGCTTGCCCATCTGGACCGACCACATGTGCAAACGGTTTGACAACCGCATCTGGAATGACTTGTTCAATTTCACCAATTGGGTAACCGTGAGCCCATGGAGGAGCAGCCATAATTCCAGATCTTCCAGAAATAAAACTTTCCTGAGCGTCCCCCGCACTTAAAATGGCAAAATCAGTTGCTAAGTACCCTTTTTCATACCAGTCTCTAATTTTCGCCAAACCATCTTTAACACTTGGTTGAATAGAACCGTATACAAGAGAACCATCTTCCCCTTGACTCCAAGCACCAGGAACATAATCACCATATGCCCCGAACACCCAACTAGCATCAGCAATGTTTCCTCCACGGAAACCATTATCACCAGCAGCAAGAGTAATACCCATTGTATCGTTTCGCCCTGAATCATTCGGATCTTCATTAACAAAAACATCCATAACTTGCTCTAATTCTTCTATTGTTTTTGGAGCTTCTAAATCAAATTTATCAAGCCAGTCTTGACGAATCCAAAGCAATGTGTCTGAGCCATTCCCACCAGAATATCTAGGAATCCCGTAACGATCTCCATCTCTTGTTGATGGATAAAAGGCTTCTGGAAACCTTTCAAATAATTCTTTCAATCTTGGCGTTGCATGTTCCTCAATCGCTTCATCAATCGTCATTACTTGCCCTGACTGAAGCAAATCTGCCTTAATATTATTATTTGAAACTAAAAATACATCTGGTAATTTTTCACGTGAGGACATCATTAAACGTAATTGTGTATTAAACTGTTCATCATTAGGCTGTGTCCATTCTGTCACAAACTTAATCCCTAGCTCTTCTTCTGCCCATCTCGTTACGACATTATCATGTACATTTTCTCCGTCTTTAAACACCGTACCGTCATCAAGAATACGTGCAGTTGTGATCGTTACAACTTCATCACTATCCTTAGAATCTGAATCTGAACTTGAATCTGAACTAGTTTCATCGTTTGAACAAGCCGCTAACACTAGACTTGTAAATACAAATAAGAAAAGCAGATAACTTAATTTCTTTAACATTTTTTATCCTCCTTTAATAATTCATTAAACCCCTTTTCCTTAAGTACAGAAAGAACAACTAATTATGAAAGCGTTATCATTTTTTTCAAAAAAACCTAGCTCCCATCACCTCCTTTCCTAATCGCTTTAAGTTAACATTTTGAAAACCTGGTCAAAAGCCGGTGGAACAGTTAGACTCTAGACTTTACCCTACATATTAATCGGACTAGTATAGCAGTGTAATGAATAAGAGAGTGAGTTTTAAAAAAGAGCAACAAAGTCTCTTTCTCATAAAATAGAAAATAATATGATTGCATTTTCGTGTAAAAATAAAAAGTAACATACAAGGTATGCTACCATGCAAGTTACTTTTATTTTAACAATAGAAATATTCAGAATCCATGTACATTTCTGTATAGTTCATTACCCAAATCTGTACTCGACGACTTTATCGTTTTTTTCGCTTCACATTTACTAATCGATATTGACTCGGTGTTAGGCCTGACCATCTTTTAAACTGTCTACTAAAATGGGCCGTATCATGATAACCCATTGTGTAAGCAATTTGTTCCACTGTATTATCTGGTTCTGAAAGTAATGCCTTTGCTTCATTTAACTTTTTAAAAGATAAATATTGACGGGGGGACATATTATAAACCTTTTTAAAAATCTTATGGCAATAGGAGCTACTAATATTTAGTTCATTTGCAATCTCTTCAATGCCTACTTTGTCGATATTATCAGAATTAGAATCTTCTGTTCGCTTAACTACTTGTTCAATCCTCTCCGCAATCCGATAAGCAATTTTTACAACTTTTTCACTCTCAGGTTCATAATCGTCCTGCTGTATAAGTCCTTCAATTAAAGCACTTAATAATTCAAACATAAGTGAATGCACTTTCATTTTCTCACTCAAGTTCACTTGAGGAGCTCTACAAACTTGAATCAATCGATTTAAATACGGAGTAATTAAAACACTCAGCTTTGAACTAGATGGAAAAAATACATCTTGTGAATTTTTCAAAAATGGTAGGAATAATTTATCATCGATATCAAAATGAAGGCAAAAATAAGTAAACCCATCTTTCCCTCCACATTTACTTGAATGAATATCCCCAGGGCGAGTGATGATAATATCGCCTGCACGCTGCTCATACGGTTGTCCCTTAACATAAAAAATTTGGTGACCTTCTAATACCATATTAATTTCATATTTCGGGTGCTCATGTTCAGGGTATTCCCACGTATTTTTGACCGAACGAAGATGCATTCCATACAACTCAAATCCTGTTTTCATATCTGGATAGATGTATTCTTCTAAACTGTATTGGGTTGTACAATAGTGTTTATCAACTACCTTCCTATCTAAAAAAGTAAATTCCACACTTGCCCCTCCCCGTCTAACTGAAATAGTCTTTTCAGCTTTAGTAAACACCTCACTGATTCACTAAAAAGCTTTTATACTATCAACTTTCATCTAGAAAAACAGTTTTAATAAGTCGATTCTTTTAACTCTTGTGCTTTTTGTTTTCTTGTCTCTACGCGTTTAAAGGCAAAATAGGAGGTTCCCATCATGATACAGCCAAATACACTCACACCAAACACCGGAATTAATCCAGGAATTAACCAAAAAACATAGTACGTTAAGGTCAATGCTATAACCAAAGTAATCGTCATTAAAGGGCTCAATAGTCCAATTAGAAAGGCATTTTTAATATATTGGAAAAATTTAAGATCATAGTGAACAAATACTGGAATCAGATAAGCAACCGTAACAAAGTAAAAAAAGCCCATCATCACAAGTGCAAAAGTTAAGATAAGTTGCAATACACCACTCACATGGTTAATGAATTGGAAATCAATATACAAAATATAACCAACGACCCCAACGAGCACTCCGAGCAAATTTGCTTTGATAAACTCCTTTTTATAAGTAGTGAAAAACAGTTTAAATATACTGACATCTGTTTCCCCCATAAACCATCTACGGATAACCGTAAACATGGCAACTGTCGCAGGCATCCAGCCAAATAGAACCAACCCTATTAATGTGAAAAATATCCATAATAGATTAATATAAGCTAATCGCATAATCCACTCACTTATCCGATAAAACCCACCTATAAAGCCGCCTTGATTTATCATAATTCACCTCCACTACTCATTTAGACTGTGTAATCCCTTTCATTATATCATTTAAATTTTCGCTTTTAACAATAGGCCGATAGATGCTTTCTATTAAACTAAGCTCATCCCTACTTTCTTATGCTCCACTCTTTAATAGATCGTTCTATTCTTCTCATCCTTTATACCTGACTTGCGGAAAAAATAAGTATTAATCATATCACGCCATTGTTTCGCATTTTCAATTTGTTGGTTCAAACGGTTCATAACATTTTGATAGCGTTCTTCATCCACTTTATCTTTTAACAAACTCCAACGTTCCATTAAACCAATCGCTTGCTCGACTCCTTCAAAATGAGTGTTATAAATATGCTGAATAACCGTCACACCTGACTGTAACTTATGTGTATACGGCACATGATGGAAAAATAATAATAAATCATCTGGACATATTTCAAGAGATTCATATATTTCTTTGTTCTCTTTAAAATACTGGGCGGTATATCCTGTTCCACTGCTTACTGTTCGATCGACACCAATTCCTTCGTTATCAGCAAAGTGATACGTTCCCCACACAGAATATTCATATCCGTCTACATTGGGCCCATAATGATGATTCGGATTCACCATCCAACCAACACCAAGCGGCGAGGTATAGTTTTCATAAATAGGCCATGAATCAAAGAGCATTGCCGTTACGTGCTCAACTACTTCAGGATCATGACCAAATGTAGCTCTAACCCACTCATCCGTAATCACTTCCGTCGAAAGATCTGGATTCCATATTAATCTTCCATACCCATACAAGTTTGCTTGAGCTAGTTGATGGCCCGTCCAGTTGTCATCATTTCCAATATTGGAGACAGCCGCAATCCCACTTATTTTATTTTCAAATGTCGATCCATCTACAATCCTTTTGATAGGCGTTCCTGCTCCAGCAGCAAATGTATCAAACTCAAGAATTTCCTTCCACTGAGAGATGAGATAACATAAATCGATCTGTTGTCCCGTGTACTCTTGTGTTACTTGAAACTCTAGTATTTGATTCGTTTTCGTCATCGCTCCAAATAATGGAGAGTTTGCCTCACGTACTTGAAAATCCATTGGTCCATTTTTAATTTGCAAAACAACGTTATCATAGAATTGGCCATCTAATGGTTTAAAATGATCGTAGGCCGCCCTAGCTCGATCGGTTTTACGATCACGCCAATCTTGCATACAATTGTAAACAAAACATCTCCAAATCACAATCCCACCAAATGGTTCTAAAGCTTCGGCAAGCATGTTTGAGCCGTCCGCATGGTTCCTCTCATAAGTAAAAGGACCTGGCCGATGTTCAGAATCCGCTTTAACAACAAAGCCGCCAAAGTCTGGGATAAAGCGATACACATCTTTAGCTTTTTCCTTCCACCAATTACGTACAGTTGGGTCAAGAGGATCTGCTGTTGTTAATTGACCTAATTGAATTGGACTCGCATAGTTTATACTTAAAAAAGTCTGAATGCCATAACTTCTAAAAATATTAGCAACAGTAGCTACATCTGGAAGAAATTCATCTGTAATCAATTTCGTTTCAACCGTATGAACATTGACATTATTAATTGAGATTGCATTTATGCCGACAGAAGATAATATTCTTGCATAATCTTTGATTCTCTCTAAGTTTGTTGTAAAAGCATTATTCTCAAAGAAAATCGATTTTCCGGCATAACCACGTTCAATACTACCATCCATATTATCCCAGTGATTAATCATCCTTAATTGATTTTTCGGATTTTCAACAATATTCAGACTTCCTAAGTGCTGTTTAGTTTGAATTAATCTTAAAAAATGAAAGCTTGCATATAAAAGCCCTTTATCTGTTTTAGCCGACAACAAAATAGTAGGTTTCTCATGTTCAGTGATTGTACGGATTATATATCCCTCGTCATTTAAGCGGTCAAAAAGTTGATGACTTATCAAATTTTGATTCTCTGTCGTCGCTAAAACAATCTGATGGGTAGAAGTAGAGTCAACCGTTGTAGGCTTTTCACCGCTCATTTTTGTAATCGCATCATAGAGCTCCGTTTTTGCTGACTGACCTAGCTCCGTATCCACTAAAGAAACTATCGTCTTTAACCACTTTTCATTTTCATTTAACCAGTTTTTATCCGCAATCGTTTCGTACCTCAGCCACGCTTTGTAAGCTTCCAGACTTTTTTCCTTTTTAATCATCAAAGTTCCTCCATCCATTAGACTTACTTTCAATTAACGATATACTTCTTCTCATATATGAGCGATGTTTAAGAGATATCAACAGCTCACACATGTAAACACTTACATTATATCTTAAATTAAAAAGCACGCAACTAAAAAACGAAAGATCCGACAAAACGATTTTTAGTTTTTCTCCATTTAAATAGCCAAAAATATAAAATGAACTCTTTCAAATAGAAAGAGAAAAATCGCTCGCTCCCGGGATGGGAGGCACGCTTTCCGCAGGCGGGCGTGGAACTAACCGGCTAGGCCGGTGGATTTCCACCTGCCCTTTCCTCCTGCAGGAGTCGGCCACCCCATCCCGTCCGCTTGAGTTCCCTTTCTGGCATGATGCACACTTTTTTCACATCTCACCGTAAGCGATTTCAAATAACCATTCATCATGATTTTTTTCAGATGGGTGGTTATTTTCACTTAGATTTTAAATGTTGTTTACACTTACAGGGCCAAGAAAAGCATGTACACATTTAGATAATGAAAACACTGAAAAGTAGGGTTTTATGACTAAAGGAGAAGTAACTTAATCCAAAGTTATTTGCCAATAGTTGGCCCCAATCGTTTTTTGATGACCAAAGCGGAGCCAGCGGAATGCCCGGAGACTCCTGCGGGAATAGTGAGATACGGGAGACCCCACAGCGATCGCGAGGAGGCTCCCGATTCACCCGCGGAACGCGTAGGGCATGCAGCTGGCGGAGTAAGCCAAATCATCCAAACTTTCTTAACTACAAGGACTTTTTAAGTAACCTCATCATTATAAAAAAAACTACTAACTCCCGAATGATTTCAGGAAATTAGTAGCTATCATAAAGCTTTGAAGATTATTTGATACCTAATACACGGTTTACGCGTTTTGTGAGCATTTTCATGCCACCGCCACCTGCTTGAAAGTGACGTAGTTGACCTTCTTCGTCAAATACATAATAGGCAGGAACGTATTCGTTTTCGAATGCATCTGTTAATTTATGTTGGTTATCAACAAAAATCGGTTGTGTGATCCCATGTTCTTTGGCCACTTTTTCAATCTCTTCTAAGTTTAAGTCCTTTTCAGAGCGAGGCATATGAACTGCAATTACTTCTAATTGGTCTTTATACTCGTCACGGAACTCATTTACATTTGGCATTGCTTCTTTACATAAACCACAACTGATCGACCAGAAGTGAATAAGTACTGGTTTTTTTAAATCTGCTTTTGAAACTTCACCGTTTAACCACGTTGTCGCTCCATCAAGCTCTGGCATTTGAGATCTTAATTTTAAAGCCATATCCATTTCCTCCTTAAATTAAAAAGCGAAGTCCGTTTGGGCAGAAGCGAGAATACTAAGGAACAACGCTAAGTTCGCGACGTCCTGTCGCAACGCCTTGTACCCACCATCCTGTGGGCAAGGGCGGCTGTTGAAGACGCTTTTTGTCTTCATAAAGACGACCGATTTTTCTCGAGCTTCTAACGGACGCAGCTAGATTCAATAAAAAGCGGAGCCTGTTCGCTCAGAAGCGAGAAAAAATAAGAACAGCTGATGAAGAAGCTTTTTGTCTTCACTCAGATGGGCGATTTTTCTCGAGCTTCTAACAGGCGCAGCTAGATTTAATAAAAAGCGAAGTCCGTTTGGGCAGAAGCGAGAAAAAGTGGAGTTGGTTTACTCCGCCAGCTGCATACCCTCCGCGTTCCGCGGGTGAACCGGGAGCCTCCTCGCTAATCGCTGCGGGGTCTCCCGTGTTTCACTTCTCCCGCAGGAGTCTCCGGGTATTCCGCTGGCTCCGTTTTGGTTAAACAAAAAGCCACTCGATTCAACTTAGTACTGAATTTTGATTGCTTTTTCTCATACTTCTAACGGACGTAGCTAGAATTTGACAAAACCTAATAACCTTAGGTTTCCTCTCTAAAGATGAAAGGCCTAACACATGGTTAGACCTCATCGCTAAAAAAGATTAAACGTTAAGTGTTTCTTGACCTGGCTTCCAGTTTGCTGGGCAAAGTCCGCCAGTTTGTAATGCTTGAAGAACACGTAACGTTTCGTCTACGTCACGACCAATGTTGTTATGGTTAACAACAGAGTACATTAACTCACCTTCTGGGCTAATGATAAATAAACCACGAAGAGCGATACCTTCTTCTTCAATTAATACTCCGTAATCACGAGCTACTGTGTGGTTTGTATCAGCAGCTAATGGATAAGCTAAGTCGCCTAAACCATTTTCATCTCTTGAAGTGTTGATCCATGCTTTGTGAGTATGAACTGTGTCTGTAGAAACACCGATTACTTCAGCATCTAGATCTTCAAACTCATCAAAACGGTCACTTAAAGAAGTGATTTCGGTTGGACATACAAAAGTAAAGTCCATTGGGTAGAAGAACAATACTGTCCATTTGTCTTCTTTCATGTTTTCTTCTAAACTTACTTTACCAAATTCTTTATTTGGTAATACGGCATCCATTTCAAATCTTGGAGCTTGTTTTCCAACCATACGCTTGTCTGTCATATATATGACCTCCTCAAATTATCATGCTGTAAACATGCGCAAAACGAAAAAGTTATTTGTGAACTTTTATCATAATTCCTTTGCTACAACATTTCTTATCCAAGAACTATTATAACTAATTTCTAATCAAATTGCGAAAGGAATGGACCCTTTTTTCACTGATTTGTCATATTCACACGAGAAAAATGTAATATAATAATCAATCCCTTACCTCTCTCACCTAATTATTAACAATAAACCACTGTTTTATGATGTTTATAGACCATTTTCTCCAATAAATCATTCGACAATCTTTGCGACCATTTTCTAGTAATATTATCAGTCCGAGTCTTTTAATTGAAAATCAACGCATGAAGATGATGAGAAATATAAAAAAAGAAGTCTAATCAGATCGACTAGTCCTTCTTTTTCTTTTTCCATACTATTTAAAATAGAGAAAACTTAATTTCCGATTTTTCGTTCCACTTGCTGACATACTTCTTGGGCAGTCATTCCATCTGCATTAATAACTGAACCTTGAGTAACGGCATTTTGAATTCCCATTACGTTTTGATCTTGACCAGAAATCACACAACAATCACAACCTTGTGCATCCTGCTCATTATTTAACTGAACAATATCATATCCCTTTGCTTGAAGCTCTTGTTGTACATCTGTTAATGTTTGTTCAACACCAATTCTTGCCATTGAAATACCTCCATTATTTAGGAAATTCGTTCAATTGTTAGAATCTCCTTAAGTAAAGAAATTATTCATCGATGGCTCAAATTAGCTTGCTGCTTTTTTCGTTAAATAATCGGTTAACAGACTGACTGCAAGTGGAATCGCTTCTTCATTTGGTTCTAACCTAGCATCATGTAACCCATATGCACTGTCAACTCCGAGCCAAAACATAAACCCAGGAATCTGCTCTAAAAAGTAACCAAAGTCTTCACCTGTCATCGCCTCTTGACAGTGAATATATTCAATACCATCCCATTCAGATACATAGTGGGAAAAATCAGCAATTAAAGCTTCATCATTATATACTTGGCAATAGTTTGAGCCGTAATCAATCGTCACTTCACATTCATAACCAACTTCAATGCCTTTTACTAACGCTTCCACCCGTTCCTTAATTCTTTGCATCGATTCAATTGATAAAGAGCGAATCGTCCCTTCTATTCTAGCTGTCTCAGCAATAATGTTTTGTTTCGTGCCACCTTTTATCACACCAATGGTCACCACACCCGAATCAAGCGGATCAACATTTCTAGCGACAATTGTTTGTAACTGGGTCACTAACGAACTTGCTGCAACAACCATGTCATTGGCCGTATGAGGATAGGCAGCATGTCCACCTTTCCCTTTTAAATCGATAAAAAGTTCAGATGTATTCGCAAATAAAAGCCCTGGTTTGGTCGCAACTTGTCCGACTTTATATTCCGGTGCTATATGCAAAGCGAAAATCTCATCAGGTCTCCAATGTTTAAATTCTTCTGATTGTAATAATGGTAATGCTCCACCAGGACCTTCTTCAGCTGGTTGGAAAATAAACAATAAATTGTCGGTCGGTTGATGAGATGCAAAATGGGTTAAAACCCCTAACGCAATCGTCATATGAAAATCATGTCCACAAGCATGCATAAACTCTGGATGGGACGACCGAAACGTTTGATACGATGTTTGCTCAACGATTGGCAAACCATCAATATCAGCCCGATAGCCATACGTCCGATTCCCTTCTTTACCATTCACTTTCACTAAAATACCGGTTTCCCACGTTTGGACATCTAAATACTCGTTTGGCAATGAATCTATATAGCGTAATAAATAGGCCTGTGTTTTAAATTCAGCAAACCCAGGCTCTGGAATTTGATGTAAATCCCTTCTTATTTGAAAGAGTTGTTCTTTATTCATGCTTCTAACCCTTCCTCTTTTAAGCGGTCAAATTCTTCTTTAATAGCAGAAATCAATAAATCAATTTCAGCAGTACTTATCGTTAAAGGTGGCAATAAACGTATGATTGTTTGTTGGGTCACATCAACCATAAATCCTTTCTCAAGAAGACGCTTTTGCACATCCTTCACAACCGGAGCTTCTGCAGATAAAACAAGACCAACCATCATCCCTTTTCCGCGAATACCTAAGACTAGGTCTGAATAAGTTTCTTTTAGTTGAGCGAGTTCAGTCCAGAGCTTATCCGACGTTTCTTTACTCTTTTCCATTTGACCATCTTCTAATAAAACTTCTAATACCGTATTCCCTAAAGCCGCACTTAACGGAGACGGAGCAAACGTTGTTCCGTGATCACCCGGTTTAAATAGGTCTGCATATTGTTTGGCTACTATGATTCCACCAAGTGGCAACCCACCACCTACACCTTTAGCAAATAAAATCAAATCGGGCTCGACATTTGTTTGTTGATAAGCAAAAAAACTTCCCGTCCGACCGATACCCGTTTGAATTTCATCCATACAAAATAAAACACCGTTCTTACGACATAAGGCCTCTGCTCCTTCAAGAAATCCCTTAGAAAGCGGCAAAATTCCACCTGAACCAAGAATAGGCTCCATAATTAAAGCAGCAGGCTTATGTTGTTCAATTGTCGCTTTGAGCATTTCTAAATTTTCTGGTTCGAGTTCATAAACAGGTGTATCTGTTGTCGGGAAATCTTGGTAGACTCCAGGCTGTCTCGTTAATTTAATCGCACCTAATGTTCTTCCATGAAAGCTCTTTTTTAAGACGATAACCCCTTTACGATTCTCACCTGCCGCTACGGAATGTTTATGAATTAACTTTAAAGCCGCCTCAGTTGCCTCTGCCCCTGAATTTGTATAAAAGACTTTTCCTTCAATCGATTGCTTAATTAATTTTTCAGCAAGGGTAATCGCCGGTTTATTAAGAAAAACGTTTGAGATATGTAAAAACTGTTCCCCTTGCTCTTTTAAAGTCTGAACAATTTTTGGATGTGAATGTCCTAATAAATTCACGGCAAGCCCTGTAAATAAGTCAAGATACTTCTTTCCGTTCACATCGATTAAATAACTTCCTTCCCCTTTTTCAATCGCTACAGGTAAACGACTATAGGTCGACATAATCGAATTTGCATCTCGTGTAAACCAATCTGACATATCCATTCCCCTTCCCTCTATGTAAGGAAAGAGCCTTGCTGACGAGTCGACTCGCACAACAAAGCTACTTGCTCCCTTACTTTTTAGTTATCTTCATTTAAACGACGTAGTTCTTGTTTAATTTCTGTTTTACCTTTTGTTTTTTCATCAATCTCTTTAATAACTCGTGCTGGAATTCCGGCCACAACGGTGTTAGGTGGAACATCTTCTGTTACAACGGCTCCAGCTGCTAAGACTGCACCTTTTCCAACACGTACGCCTTCTAATACCACAACGTTTGCCCCAACCACAACATCATCTTCAACGATAACTGGTTGAGCAGAAGGTGGCTCGATTACTCCAGCCAATACAGAACCAGCACCAATATGACAATTCTTACCGACAGTAGCTCGTCCACCAAGAACGGCATTCATGTCAATCATCGTTCCTTCTCCAACAACGGCACCGATGTTAATACTTGCTCCCATCATGATAACGGCATTGTTGCCAATTTCCACTTGGTCACGGATAATCGCACCTGGCTCAATACGAGCTTGAATGCCTTTTAAGTCAAGCATTGGAATGGCTGAGTTACGACGGTCATTCTCAACGACATAATCTTCCACTTTGCCTTCGTTTGTTTGAATGGCTTGTTCGATGTCTTTCCACTCTCCAAATAGAACGCCTGTGTTACCTGTAATAAAAGCTTTTGTATTAGCACCAAAATCAATGCCCTCAATTTCACCTTTAATATGTACCTTTACTGGTGTCTTTTTTTCACTTGTAGAAATATACTGAATGATTTCATTTGCATCCATCATTTTCATCGTTATGTACCCTCCTAAAACAATATCTAATCTTCTCTTATGATAGAGATATCTAAGAAAAAAAGCAAACAAAAATCGTTACAAAAACAAACTTTTGACTTATCCAAGTAAGATGAGTAAGCCGGTAATCGTAAAAAGGCTTAAAACGGTTGTGATAAAAGTAACAGTTGAGACAAATTGAGGTTTTGAGTCAAATTGAACCGCAAACATGACAATCGTAGCTGCTGATGGCATCGCCGCTGAGACAATTAAAACTTTTTGCAATAACGGATCAATCGGTAATAGTAGAGCAATTCCAAAAGCAATGATCGGTGATAAAATCAGCCTTGTGATGACTGAATAAGAAAGCAAAGACCATTCAAACTGGCTCATGCGTATATTCGCTAGCTGCATCCCCAAAATAATCATTGCCAATGGAATCGAGGCTTCCGCTAACATATTAATAGGGAGGAACACATTATCAGGTAATTCAATATTCATAACATTAATGACTAAAGCAACAAGCATCGCATAGGTTGCCGGCATTAACATCACCGTCTTTAATGCCACGCTCACTCCTAAATGTCCTCTTGCCGCATAATACACACCGAATGAGTTCATGATAATCGATTGTAAAACCATATACATAACAGCTAAAGCGAAGCCCGCTTCTCCATAAGCAAATAAAATAATCGGAGCCCCATAATTCCCAGCGTTTTTAAAAGCAGTAGCTAAAATTAAGCCACTTTCGGTTGCCGGATCTAGTTTTTTTATTCTCGAAAAGATTTTATTTATCACAATCAAACTCAAAAGAATGGCAAGAGCAAAAACGACCATATAAAAATAATCGATATTTAATTCAGAAGTCGCAAACGTGCGAAAAACTAAAGCCGGTGTCAATACATAAATAACAACCGTCGAAATCGGCTTAATATCCACTTTACGCCATTTTTGAATCAAAAATCCAATCGCAAAAATCATAAAGACTGGCAATACAACTTCGATAAATATTGTCATCTTATCGCCTCTTCTACTCTATCTTCTTTAAACTAGATTAGTATATCATAAATTCATTTCCTACATATTACATTCTGCTCCCGTAAAATAAACTCCTTTTGGAATAATTCTTAGAAAATTTCTCATCCTAAAAAGGTAATAAATAAAGGGAGGAATTTGAACATGCCATATCAAAAAGATAAGCAACAAGCATTCCATGCGGCTCAACAAGCTTTTTTGCAAGCAGAAGAAGCCGTCGGTCATATTGAAGTTCATGCACCTGAATACGGAAGAAACCTGAAAAGAGCTCACAAAGAAATAGAAGAAGCAACTCAGCAAATAGACAAAGCTCTAGGGGTAGCATCCGAACACCAAAAACGGCAACTTGAGCAATTCCAAGAACAATTGGAAGGCTTTACATCTTCTATAGAATGAAAAGCAATCGAACTATCTTAAAAGACCACCTTTTCAGTGGTCTTATTTATGTACAGACAGTTTCTGACCTTATTTAGCCTAATTGATAATAAAAACTGGCTTTTTTAGGCTTTCTTACCCTAAAGTCGGCCCCTGGCTGGATTTTCGGGCTAAAGTATGAAGCTAAATGCCTGCTCCGGCTCTTTCCTTATGACTTCCTCACCTAAAGTCTGATGCTCGTTTCCCGCTCCCGCTCTTTGCTTATGACTTTCTCGCCTAAAGTCTGATGCTCGTTTCCCGCTTTCGCTCTTTCCTTATGACTTTCTCACCTAAAGTCTGATGCTTGTTTCCCGCTACAACTCTTTCCTTATGACTTTCTCGCCTAAAGTCTGATGCTCGTTTCCCGCTCCGGCTCTTTCCTTATGACTTCCTCGCCTAAAAGTCTGATGCTCTATGCCTGCTACAACTCTTTCCTTATGACTTTCTCGCCTAAAGTCTGATGCTCGTTTCCCGCTCCCGTTCTTTGCTTATGACTTTCTCACCTAAAGTCTGATGCTCGTTTCCCGCTACAACTCTTTCCTTATGACTTTCTCACTGTTCGTACTTGAAAATCATTTATCTGCTCCTTACCGACTTGCACTCTTAAGTAAGAAGAGGCTTTCCTAAAGTTTCGTTTACTTTAGGAAAGCCTCAATCTTTTAAACAGTCAATTGGTTTATGAATCGCCTTCTTTTAGACGCTTATCATTTTCAAGTTCTTTTACTACTTTTTGCACTTCTTCTTTTTCTGGTTCAGCGACAATCAAATTTTGACTTGGAATTGCAACGTCAACCTTGTCTTCTTTTAAGATGTTTAAGATTTTCTTATTGACATCTTCTTTGACATTCAAATATTCACTCCAAATGGTTGTCTTTGTAAAGTAATAAATAAAGATGCCAAGTCTAGACTCTCTAAACTCCGTGAAGTTCACCATAATCACATCTTGATGGACGCCTTCATGAGAACGAAGCATTTTTTCGATATCTTGAACAGCTTTTTCAACTCTTTCAGTAGGCGTATCAAACATGATCCCTAACTCAAAGTCGACTCTTCTTTTTCTCATTGTCGACCAGTTCGTGATTGGGTCGTTAGCAATGGTTGAATTCGGAATCGTCACGATCGTATCTGAGAACGTACGGATTTGAGTACTTCTAAAAGAAATATCTTCAACCGTTCCTTCGATAGTTGGCGTTTCGATCCAATCTCCTTTTGAGAATGGTTTCTCAGTGACAATAACCACACCACCTAAAAAGTTGCTAATTGTATCTTGAGCAGCTAACGAAATCGCTAAACCAGCAACCCCTAAACCAGCGACAAATGCTCCGATTTCGACCCCGTTCTCGCTTAAAATAATAACAAATGTTAACACAACGATAGCGGCACGAATAAATTTAGAAAGGAAAGGAATAAGCATCGAATCCTCTTCCAAATTCGTCTTTTTCGCGAGTTTCGTAAACATCGTTGAATGTTGAGAAAAATAATTAAAAAATCCCCAACCGAATAAAGCGATAATAAACGAACTATAGATCTGCTGTACAAAATTAACCGTCGTAATATGGAATGGTAAATAAAGCAGTGCTAAATACGTTCCAATAATGACCCAAAACCAACGTAACGGTTTTTCAAACGACATTAATAAGTTCGTAACGGTTTCAGCTGGCGTTTTTCTAGATACCGCCAATATGAGTTTGTAAATATACTTCGTAAAAACCTTTCTAAATAACAAGAAAATAAGAAAAATCCCAAGGGCAACCGCAAAGTCTTCCCAATGTAGATTGGATAGTGTTCTCCATATGCGCTCCCATTGTGCTTGTACCTCATCCATACAAAATATCCCACCTTTTTATTTCGTAAATATTTTATCATACTTCAGTGTGAATGAAAGTAAAAAAGGTGCGAGAGAATAAGGCAAAATATCAAAAAATGCTAAAATTCGATTCTGAACTCGTTATTTTACGGTTTTGTCAGATCTTCTTTATCTAACGCGGTTTGAATTAATTGTCCAAGTTCAGATTGATTCTTATTGGTTGTTTTTGCTTTTTTTTGTTCTTTTAAAATATTTCCTACTTCCTCTGACCATTCAGAACCAAGTTCGAGTAAATGTTGCGAAAGTTTGGGTGCCTTTTCTTCCATCTTTCTTTTTTGTTCCTCCCACATCCCTTTTACTTTCTTTTTATTTTCCGGTTGCATTAACAGAGCCCCTGCTACACCAACAAAACCTCCAATAGCCGAACCAATTAAATAAGCAGCTTTATTTGACTTCCTTCTTTTCATAAACATAAAAATAGCCTCCTTAATGTTTACTTGTAGTTTCTTTTAAAGAGGTTTTTTTTATACGAAAAGAGTCCTTCGGTTTCGTTGTGAGAAGACGTCGTATCATTCCATCTTTCAAACCATTAATCCGACTACATCGATCCTATACCCGACCTTGCTATAATTAACACTTCTTTCAAAGAATCTAAAAAAGTGAGAGGTAAGGGAGCTAAGTTTGATTTTCAATTAAAAAAGGCAAAAAATCGCTCTTTCCTTTAAAATGGGGTTACCACATCACACACCAAAGAGTAACGATTTTTAAGTTTAATCAAAAAACTGCACCTCCAATTGTTAGTGTGTCTAACAATTGGGGTGCAGTTCAAATGTCACCGGCTTTTCTATTTAAGGGCTTTTAGGACAACTACGCTTTTTAATTCATTAGTCGCTCATAGAAGCCACCATTTTCTTTATTTCGTTAAAATACCTTCATTACGAATCGTTGCTTGCGCTGCTGCTAGGCGAGCTAATGGGACACGGTACGGTGAACAACTGACATAATCTAAGCCTGTTTTTAAGCAAAATTCGATTGAATTCTCTTCTCCGCCATGTTCTCCACAAATTCCTGTTTTTAA
Organism: Alkalihalobacillus alcalophilus ATCC 27647 = CGMCC 1.3604; assembly: GCF_000292245.2. Taxonomy (GTDB): domain Bacteria; phylum Bacillota; class Bacilli; order Bacillales; family Bacillaceae_D; genus Alkalihalobacillus; species Alkalihalobacillus alcalophilus. The sequence continues at coordinate 71,759 of NZ_ALPT02000004.1, forward strand.
AGAAGGTTTGACGGCTCTTCCTTTTTTCACACCCATTTCAACTAATTGCCCAACCCCTTCATTATCAAGGACTCGGAATGGGTTTTCAGGTAGGATTCGATCTTCTAAATAACTTTGAAGGAACTTCCCTTCCGCATCATCACGACTATAGCCAAATGTTGTTTGCGTTAAGTCATTTGTACCAAAGGAGAAAAAGTCAGCTTCGTAAGCAATTTGATCAGCTGTTAAGGCCGCACGTGGCACTTCAATCATTGTACCAATTGTATATTCAACTTTCACATTCGCTGCTCCTAAGACTTTCTCTGCCGTCTCAATGACTAATTGACGCATGATTTTTAATTCATTGGAATGACCAACTAGTGGAATCATGATTTCTGGCTTAACTTGAATTCCTTTTTTGTGTAAAGTAATCGCTGCATTAAAGATCGCCTCTGCTTGCATCGCATAAATTTCTGGGTGAATTAAGCCAAGACGGCACCCACGATGACCAAGCATTGGATTCACTTCAGCAAGTTCATTTACTTTTTTCAATAAAAATTCTTTTTCTTTCAACTCTTCTGATTGTGGTTCTGTCAAACGTAAAGTCGTGACTTCCACAATTAATTCTTCCTTATCTGGTAAGAACTCATGTAATGGTGGGTCTAATAAACGTACCGTTACTGGAAGCTCTCGCATCACTCCAAAAATACCTTCAAAGTCTTCTTGTTGAATCGGCAGTAACTTTTCAAGTGCCTCTTTTCTATCCTCAACCGTAGAAGATAGAATCATTTCCTTCACAAGCTTTTGACGGTCAGGTTGCATGAACATATGCTCTGTACGGCAAAGTCCAACCCCTTTTGCCCCAAGCTCTAATGCTTTTGAAGAATCTTCTGGGTTATCCGCATTCGCACGGACTTCAATCGCTTTTTCTTCATCTGCCCACTGTAACAGTTGGTTAAACTGCTCAGATATTTTAGGCTCAATCATTGGAACTTCGCCCAACATTATCGCACCGGTTCCACCATCAATTGTAATCGTATCTAAATGACGAACCTCTATATCCCCCACTTTAAACGTCTTAGCAGGCGTATCAATCTTTAGAGACTCTACTCCACAAATGCACGGTTTCCCCATACCACGTGCAACTACCGCTGCATGAGAAGTCATTCCACCACGGCTTGTAACAACCGCTTCAGCCGCAATAATTCCTTGAATATCATCAGGTGTTGTTTCTGGACGAATTAAAATTACTTTCTCCCCACGAGCATAAAACTCTTGGGCTTCTTCAGAATCGAAGACAACTTTCCCTGTTGCCGCCCCTGGAGAAGCTGGTAACCCTTTTGTTAACTGGTTAAGTTCGGCATTATCGTCAATACGACGGTGTAATAATTGATTTAGTTGCTCAGGTTCTACTCGTAACAGGGCTTCTTTTTTAGTAAGTATTCCTGCCTGAGCCATTTCTACCGCGACTCTTACAGCAGAAGCTGCGGTACGCTTCCCATTTCTCGTTTGTAAAATATATAATTTGCCTTGCTCAACCGTAAACTCAATATCTTGCATATCACGGTAATGTTTTTCTAATAAAAGCGAGACATCAACAAATTGTTTGTATACTTCAGGCATCGCTGACTCTAATTGAGCAATAGGCTGAGGGGTTCGAATCCCGGCTACGACGTCTTCACCTTGGGCATTTAATAAAAACTCTCCATATAATAAATTCTCTCCGGTCGAAGGGTTACGAGTGAAGGCAACTCCTGTCCCAGAATCATCTCCTGTATTTCCGAATACCATGCTTTGAATATTAACAGCTGTACCGTAGGAATCAGGAATTTTATTTAAGTTACGATAAATAATCGCTCGTTTGTTATTCCATGAATCAAAGACAGCATTAACAGCTAACATTAATTGTTCAATTGGATCTTGCGGAAATGGTTGACGGGTATGTTTTTCGACAATTTCTTGATAAGAGGCAACGACTTCCTTCCAGTCTGCTTCTGTCATTTCCGGATCATTGACATATCCTTTTTCTTCTTTGATTTCATCAAGGTGACTTTCAAAAAAGTACATATCAATTCCAAGAACCACATTTGAGAACATTTGAATAAATCGACGATAAGAATCATAAGCAAAGCGGCCATTTCCTGTTAATGCTTTTTGAGCTTCAACTGTCTCATCATTCATCCCTAAGTTTAAAACGGTGTCCATCATACCTGGCATAGAAACGACTGAACCTGAGCGAACCGAAACAAATAATGGTTTCTCTTTATCCCCTAATTGTTTGTTCGTACTTTCTTCTAATTTTCTTAAAGATTGTATGATTTCTTCCTTAATGGTTGAGCTTAACTGTTTCCCGTCTTCATAATAATCATGACACGCATCTGTTGTCACTGTAAAACCATATGGAACCGGTAAACCGATTTGTGTCATTTCCGCTAAGTTAGCCCCTTTTCCCCCTAATCTCTGTCTCATACCCTTATGTCCTTCATCAAACATATACACACGTTTTTGCATTGTTAGATCCTCCGTTCTATATTTAAGACCTTCATAATATAATCAGCTGTTTCTTCTACGGCTTTGTTGGAAACGTCAATAATCGGACACCCGATTCGTTTCATAATTCCTTCTGCATAATCTAGCTCATTAAAAATACGTTGCAAATTAACATAGGCCGTATCAGAAGTAATCCCTAATGACTTCAGCCTCTCTTTGCGGATTTCGTTTAGCGTATCTGGACGAATAATTAACCCTACACATCTTTTTTTCGAGACATTCATGAGTTGCTCAGGAACTGGCACTTCTGGAATTAAAGGAATATTGGCGACCTTATAACCCTTATTCGCTAAATACATAGATAATGGGGTTTTGGAAGTTCGAGATACACCAATCAACACCAAATCAGCGAGCATGATTCCTTCTGCATCTTTAGCATCATCGTATTTGACCGCAAATTCAATCGCCTCTACTTTACGAAAATACTTTTTGTCTAACTTCCTCATTAACATCGGTTCGTTAATCGGTTCTTCTTCTGTTTTCTTTTTAAAAGCATTTAATAAAGGCTCTAATAAGTCGACGGCTTCTACCCCGTACTCGTAAGATTTCTGGTCAATATATTCCTTTAAATCTGGAACAACGAGCGTATACGCCACTATGGCTGAATTTTCTTTCGCCATCAAAATGGCTTGCTCAATATCTTTTATCGATTTAATGTAAGGAAAACGTTTGATTTCAAAAGGGCTTCGAAACTGTGTCGCAACCGCTTTTATTACGTATTCAGCCGTTTCTCCAACCGAATCTGACAATAAATAAACCATTGCCGGTTTATCCATAGCGACACCTACCAATTCAGAATATTCAATATTTTTATCGTAGAAGGAGAGTATGAATCTCCCTCTCATCTCGTTTAGAACTTTCTTTACTTTTTATTCATTAAACCTAAGATTTCAACTGCTGCTTCTTCAATTGATTTGTTGGATACATTAATGACCGGGCACATAAGTTGCTTCATAATCATATTCCCATAATTCAACTCGCTCTTTACCGGTTCATACTCGGTATAACTCGTTGTATTTGGAAGCCCAATAACCTTCAATCTTTCCGTCCGAACCTTTAATAAATGATTCGGGTCCATTGTAAGACCGACGATCAACGTGTTTTGTAACGTAAATATCTCACTTGGAGGAGCGATACCTGGAATTAAAGGAAGGTTCGCTACCTTAATACCCTTATGGGCTAAATAGATGCTCAGTGGTGTTTTCGATGTTCTCGAAACCCCAACTAAGACAATATCTGCGGCAAGTAGCCCTCCAATATTTTTACCATCATCGTATTTGACAGCAAAATCAATCGCTTCAATTCGGTTATAATATTTTGCATCAAGCTCATATTGTAAACCAGGCATTTCTTTTGGGCTGTCATTGAAAGTATCAATATAAGCTTGCATTAAAGGCCCAATAATGTCGATAGCTTGGACATCGTGCTCAATCGCACTACGTTTCATCACTTCTCTTAAGTTGGGCTCCACTAATGTATAAGCGACAATTCCACCGTTTTCTTGAGCATCTAAAATAAGTGCATAGATTTCTTCTTCGGTTTGGATATAGTGATAACGTTTAATGTTAACTTCATCTACAGCAAATTGCTGCATCGTCGCTTTCACGACCATTTCAGCTGTATCTCCTAATGCATCTGAACACAAGTAAAAAATTGGCTGCTTTCTATTCACAATCCTAGTCCCTCTCCTTCTGCTATTCGCCATTTTCTAAATCAAGTAGCATCCTTGTCATGTTCGTCTTCGTAATACGTCCGATAACCATTTTTTTGTCATCGTTTCCACCGACAGAACGTTCGACGACAGGTAAACTGTCTACTTGAAAATGAATCATTTTTCTGGCTGCTTCTAACACAGATTCATCTGGGAGGATTGTTACAATATTTGGATGCCTTGTCATCACTAAATTAACAGGCATTGTCGTTGCATTTGCATTACCTAACGTTACTTTGAGCAAATCTTTACGAGATACAATTCCTTCTAAGTATCCTTTTTCATCTACAACCATTATCGAACCGACATTTTCTAAAAATAATTTGATGACAACTTCTTGAACAGTTGATTTTCCATCGACAATAATAGGCACACTTTGAATATCTTTTACTTTTAATTGTTGTAAATACCCAACATTCGCCTGACCATTATATAAAGTTTTGCCGACAAAATAACCGACCTTTGGTTTCGATTCAAGAGCATTTGTCATCACTAACACAGCTAAATCCGATCGTAATGCGGCTTTACTGACCCCCACTAAATCCGCAATATGCTCAGCTGTAATCGGTTCTTTCTTTTTCACGATTTCAATTATATTTCTTTGTCTATTTGTAAATTCAATCATTATACCCCTCCTCTCAACAATAACTCCCAATCGAATCATACCCCTAAAAGCCCCATTCGATCAATTGCTTTCACATTTAGGCTGACACGAACATTTGTGAAATAGTGTTGAATCAGAGGGATAACTTAAGCTCTTTTGAAGACGACATTCATTATTTATTCGTGCAATTTGTACATGTACAGCTCGAAAAATAAGTGAGTACTCTGTTTGCTTCAAAAACATCAATAACAGATTGACAGTCCTTACATAATACCGTTCCTAATTTTCTTTTTTCACTAGAATTAAGCAAATACTGTACTGTTGTGCTCATTTTCTTCAATCCCCCTTTTTACTAGATCGGCTAATTCACACACTCGTGAAGCATATGCCCATTCATTGTCATACCAAGCCATTATTTTTAATTGATCCCCCATTACCATGATGGAGTCAAGGTCAACAACCGCCGAGTGTTCACTCCCTACAAAATCAATGGAAACTAAAGGCTCATCATTTGTCCCAACCACTTTGGCAAGGTTTTCATCTTTAATATTTAAAAAGGCTTCTTTTACATCTTCAACTGACATTTCTTTTGATAACTGTACCGTCAAATCAATTAAAGAAACATCCTGAGTCGGAACCCGAAGAGCTGTTCCTTGCATAACCGGAGCTAAATGAGGAATGACTTCTTTTAGTGCTTTCCCAACACCAGTAGACGTCGGAACGATAGAAGATGTTGCACTTCTTGCTCTTCTTAAATCCTTGTGTGGATTGTCTAATAGTTTTTGGTCAGAAGTAAAAGCATGAACCGTTGTTAACCAACCTTGCTTTACCCCAAATGCATCGTCTAATACTTTTAAAACAGGTGCTGTACAGTTTGTTGTACAAGAAGCAGCAGAAATCAATTTATGCTCTCGTAAGTTTAGCTTATTTTGATTGACTCCCATTACGATGGTTGCATCCATCTCTTTTCCTGGTGCCGTAATAATAACCGCCTCGGCCCCTGCCGCTAAATGTCTCTTTGAGCCAGTGTGGTCATTAAACTTCCCTGTTGCATCAAGCACTAATGCCACCCCGTTTTCCTTCCAAGGAATATCTTCTGGTTGGCGAGTATTGCTCATTTTGATTGCGTTTCCATTTATGATTAAAGTGTCTTCTACTATTTCAATTTTTGCATCCCATCTACCATGAACAGAATCGTATTTTAATAGGTGTGCAACAGTTTCAGTAGGATACGTACTATTAATAACTTTTAACGAATCCTTCATCGTATCATTAGACATTATTTTTCTAATTAATAAACGTCCAATTCTTCCTGTACCACTTATTCCAATTCCTTTCATCATCAACAATCCCATCCTTTAATAACTTTATTTCTTGTATATAATATAGCACATTAATTATTAAATGTACATTATATTTTTAATTAATCTTATTAAATATGATTTATTGTGCTGTTTTTATAGAAACATATAATGGGAACACTGAAATAATAGACACTTAATAAAAGGAAAAATGAACACGAACGTTTTCGTCTTAATTAAATACTAATCGAGGAATGGTAAGATAGGGTTAGGATCTTATTTCTTATTAACTCAACTTTCGCAGCGTATAATTGCCCCTTAACCGTTGATAGAGATTGACTTTAGGGCGTTACAACACTCAATTTGACTTTACATGAACGGTTCAATCGTTGATAAGTCTGAACACATCTCTTCGTAGGCTGTTGAAGGAATCTGTTCACTAAGATGAAGCACTTCGGCTATCGCTCCCAAAACCATACTCCGCGTCCTGCGGGAACCTTGCGAGCCTCCTCGGCAAGCCTTGCGGGGTCTCGCTCCACGGTTTATTCGAGACTGCTGAAAAACTGGTTGTTTTTGAAAATTGATGTTTTTTTGTGGGTCAAAAATGTCTCCCTACCACCCGAACGTCGCTTAGAAGTCAATCTGAGGCCTCGTTTTTTTCTCGAAATTTTTTATCTTTAAAAAGTTGGACTTTTTCAGCAGCCTCGGTTTATTCCCGCGGGAGTCTCCGTATGGTTTTGTCCGCTAAGTGTCGTGGGGAGGCTTGATGATATGGCTCTTTCCAAACCAGCTATTTTTAACGCAGAAGGACCTTCTTCTTCACTTTGTTGGTTATGGAAAGAGAAAAATCATTCTCAAGCTAATGTACGTTGAAGTCATGACTATTTTTTTATTCAATGAGAAAACCGAACTTAGATTCGATTCCATTATCTAGCGGACAAACAGACACGGAGACTCCCGCAGGAATAAACCGTCCAATGAGACCCCGCAAGCGTGAAACGCTGAGGAGGCTCATGAGGTTCCTGCAGGACGCGGAGTGTCTGTTTGGGAGCGACCGCCGGAGGGCCTATTATTTTTTTCTTGATGCGCAGTTTATCCGTTTGGTGTGATAGTACATTCTCGCTTTTCTAACGTGTCAAGGGCATTTGTTTAAGAGCTTCCCTTTCGCTCTGCCAACTAGTTGAACGGATTTTCTCGATGCGAAAGTTGAGTTATTAATATGTAAAAAAAGGCTCCCAAACACTCATAAAATGATCGTTTGAGATCCTCCAAGGAAATTTATGCAATACCATTTAAAATTTAAATCCACATAAACCAATTTTGATAGAGCAACCATATGACTAGTAGGACAAAACCTGTCACTACATTCATAAACCCAAGTACAATCGTCGCTTTTTGCTCTTTTTTAATTTTAGCCATTTTGTATATTTTCAAATCCATTGTAAGTGTAAGGAAACCAGTTATTATGAACACACTAATCAAGTAATACATATAATCAATATTCCACATATGTTCCCTCCCCTTCATCATTCAGCTTTTAGACCAACTTTACGTATATGACAATGAAATGAAACATCTACATTCAATTGTTCAAAATGGTCACGCCACCCATCCTCGTTCGCCACTTCATTTCTCCAAAATTTAGGTTGCTTAGCCCGAAAATACCCCCCAAACCCAAATATATCCACTCTCTCCTCCTTCATTTTATTAATTATTTCATTCGCTTTTTGTTCAGTAATGACCGAACATTGCTGTTCAATTTCTTTTAATACCTGCTCATTATCAATTGTCAAAACTTCATGATTTGATTCATGAAGGTCGACTTCAATTCTAATCTTAATTTCCATTTCAGGCTGCTCTCCATTAATTTTTGTTTTTATTTTCGACTTCCTTCTATTCGTTATTAATAACACTTCCTCATCTAGCTCTGGTACCTCAACAAAAAAACCATACCCACCTTCTTCATCACCGACAATCGCCATAAATAATCCTATTTCTACCGGCTCTAAAATGCCAACCATTTTTTTATGATCAAAATAAGCTAAGCCCTTTATTTGAATATTGTCTTCGTTTACAATTTGGAGATATGGCAAATAACCATCTTCTCCTTCACTAGACATCCTTCTCCAAAATAACCCAAGAAAACTGTCCGGAAATTTACCGAGTTCCACTGTATTTTCGATCATGGAGTGCAAGTATAAGGCTGGAATTCGTTCAAGTTCAGGTGCAACTTTCATATATGTTGAAGCCTTTTCTTTGGACACGACTTTCCAAGCGGTTCTTCGCACTTCAGCTTCTCTTCTTAAAAAATCATTTAATTGATCCAACCCACTCCTTGCAAAATCTTCACTTACCACGATAACGTGTAAGTGCCCTAAAAAGAGAGTTTCCGCAATCAATAGTTGCATTTTTAAGAGGGCATCATTTAACGTTTTACCGGTTGAAGTAACAACCCAAACAGGACCGTCCCCTCCCCCATTCGTTGTTTCTGGACCAAGCGGAATTCGACCAGGAACGGCTACTTGGGCCGTTAGTATTAATAATTCCTGTCCCTCTTCTTCATAACCTTCTTTTAAACTCGTAATATGTTTCGTATGCTCAGGCTCACCCGAGTGAGCAAGATCAATGGACATCGCTAACACATTCGCTCTATTTTCGATATCAATACTATCCCAACACCCCGTTAAAATCATCGTAATCACACCAAACAAACAGGCCGTCATTAATTTATTTGACATGATGATTCCCCCCATCCGCTAACTTTCGTATTTTAGCAATTATTAGAAGGAGGAGTGGGACACACAAAGTTAAAATCAACCCTACTCTTCCAACTTTCTCAACGACCTCATACATTTCAAAAACATTTTGAGGAAACATCGCAATCATAAAAAGAAAAGGCAACAAAAAAAGGTAAACATTTTTTGATCCTTTAATCGAAATAGTTGTGTCAGAGCTTGTACGGTAAACATATACGTGGAGAAAATGGTAGTAAAAACAGCAATGACCCAAACTGATAAAAAGATAGCATCCAATCTTTGAAAAGTCTGACCGAGTGAAGTAGACCTTGCTAATTCTAATGTCGGCCACGATAAATGTGTCAATTCTTTAGGTCCAAAAACAGCCAGGGCAGCCGACACGATTAATACATATAAACCGCCTGTTATTCCTATTCCAAAAAAAACGGCTTTGAACGCCTTCTCTGGTTTATGCATAGCAGGGATAATTAAGGTAAGAATAAAACCGCTTTGAAAAAGGGCGGCTATCGTAAACATACTCATCATCGTTCCACTCCAATTGTCATGAAAAACCGGCTGAAGATAAAGAGGGTTTGCGTTTCTCAAGGAGAGAATGACAATAATCAACGCTGGTGCCAAAATGATCGGAATATAGAATGTATGAATATAAGCAAAAGTGTTAAAATCATACCGAGTAAAAATAGCCGCTAAAATTAACATAACTAAAACCACGACCTCAAGAGGTGTCTCAATTAAAACAGCAGAATTAACAATCATTCCAAATTCACGTGAAGCAAATCCTGTTAAAAGGGCAAAAAAACAAATAATAAGAACACTGTAAACCCTCCCCATCCATTCCCCTAATATAATTTCACTATAATGAATGATTGATCGATCCGGAAACCACTTGCCGAGCTTAGTTATAACCAATAAGCTTAAACAAGTAAGAAGAGAACCAAGAAGAGTGACAAAAGGGGCCGCCGTCTCTGCTCCTCGAACAGCTATTAAAGGGATATGCAAGACCCCAACCCCTATAATTGTACTAACTAAAATCGCGATCGTTTGAGTTAGTGTAATGTCACGACGATGCTCCATTGTCTCCTTCCTCCGTTTCATGTTTAATTTTCGATTCATCAATTCCTTTACTTTTACGTTTTTGTATTTTCTCAAACTCTTGATTTAATCGTCTTTCATTCGGACTATGCAAGAAGGCAGGTCTTCTTGGCACCCACCATATAGGGCTTCTAATAAGAGTATCTTTCATGCCGTGTATATTTTCAGGTGAAATCGGACTCATATATGGAACTCCAAATGATTTTAATGAAAGCATATGATTAAGAATTAAAATCACCCCAACAATAACCCCATATAACCCAAAAAGACCGGCAAGGATCACTAAAGGAAACCGTAATAACCTAAGAGCAAAAGAGGCACTATATGCAGGAGTAGCGAAGGAGCCAATTGTTGTCAGAGCGATGACAACGACCGTCACAGGACTTGATAACCCTGCCGAAACAGCCGCTTCTCCAATCACTAACACCCCAACTATGGATATCGCACCCCCAAATTGTTTTGGTAATCTCACAGTTGCCTCACGCAATACTTCCATTGCCGTTTCAATTAGCAATACTTCGACAACAGCTGGATAAGGGACTCCTGCCCGTCCACCAGCTACAGCAACTGCAAATTCAGTTGGGATTAATTCTGGGTTAAAAGAAATAAATGAAACATACAAAGCAGGGAAAATTAATGAAAAGAGTAGAGCTACATACCGAATTAAACGGATAAAACTTCCCATTAAAAAGCGTGATGAATAATCCTCAGTTGTTTGTATAAACTGTTGAAATACGACAGGAACAAATAAGGCAAAAGGAGATCCATCACAAAGAATAGCAACTCTTCCTTCAATCATATTTCCAACGACACTATCAGGTCTTTCCGTAATTTTGGTCTGAGGAAAAGGAGAAAAATGATTATCTTCAATAAATTGCTCCAAATAACCAATATCCAAAATAGCATCCGTATCAATTTGTTTTAAGCGCTTTTCTACTTCTTCAACAATCTCTTGATTTGTTGTCCCTTCAAGATAACAAATTGCGACCTGTGTCTGTGTCATCCTCCCTAACGTTAATTTCCTTATACGAAAATGCGGTGATTGCAAACGATAGCGAATTAAACCGATGTTAGTCTCCAATCTTTCTATAAATCCTTCACGCGGACCAATAATCACTTGTTCTGTTTCTGGTTGATCAACAGATCGTTTTTCAACACTTTGAGTACCTATATGAATGGATTGTTGACAACCATCAACGACTATCAACGTTTCCCCCTGTAAAAGCAATTGAACAAGGGATGATAATCGAGATTCAAATGCAACTTCACTGAAATAAAGAATTTCATCTGTTAAATATCGCATCAAATGTTGTTCATTTTGGAGCTTCTCTTCGATTTCATCCTCTTTTTTTATCATTAATGGCTTAAAGACTTCATTTATAATTGGCTGATGAACGAGTGTCTTAATATAAAGAATCGCCGCTGACTTCCTACCAAATAATTTAAATCTCCTAATGTTAAAATCATCTTCTCCTAGATGCTTTATTAAATAAGTGATCGTTTGTTCAAGCTCTACTGACTGTAGTTGCGACTCTTCATCTAACTTTGAAAGGCTTAGATGATTTTGAACCTGTTGACTTCCTCTCTGTACTTTTTTCCGTTTCCAAAACGACATGATATCCCCTCACATAATCAATGAACTTTTTTCAGTATTTACTAAATTTCACTAATTATGTGTAAGAGCATCGTAACCATAGAAAATCAAAACCACCAGTGTGAACTGGTGGTTTACTCTGCGGCTGAAAGCCTTTCTTACCTGCCTTGGCCTTAAAGGCCCACTGAACAGGTTTCCCTTTTGCACCACATTCACTCACTCATTCTAAAGAATTTCTTTATTTCTTCTTATTTTTCTCACCCGTAAATGGGTCATAGTCTTCGAACAATGATAACTGGTTTCCCATATAATCTTCTTTTAGCTGATTCCTAATGTATTCTTGTATTTGCTTTTTGTTTCTTCCCACTGTATCAACATAGAAACCTCGACACCAAAACTTCCTATTCCCATAGCGATACTTCAAATTGGCATGTCGATCAAATATCATCAGGCTACTTTTCCCTTTTAAGTATCCCATAAATTGTGACACACTTAACTTCGGCGGGATACTTACTAACATATGGATGTGATCAGGACAAGCATTTGCTTCATGGATCACTACACCTTTTCTTTCACATAAATCTCTTATGATTTGTCCGATACTTTTTTTATATTTTCTATAGATGATTTGTCTTCTATATTTTGGTGCAAACACAATGTGATACTTACAATTCCATGTTGTGTGTGCTAAACTATTCATGTCCTTCACAGGGCATACCTCCTTCTTTGGTGAGATGAAGCGGTCGGGAAACCAACTTTATCCTACCATGGAAGTGAGGTTTTTTAATACCACGCTTGAAGCTCTTTTGAACCCCCGGCATAGCCAGGGGTTTTCGAAACCACAAAAAAGAACTGTCCTTCGGTCCATTTTTGACCTTGTGACAGTTCCTATCATTCGTTTATACACATTGAAAAGAAGAAATTCTTCTTGTATCGATCCCAAAATAGACCCAGCGGAAGAAGCTCCAACGAAATCCTGCAACAGAAGTCCGACCAATAAAGGTTGGATAAAACCAGAAGGAATCACCATTATTTAGTCGAATAAATGTAAAACGAAACAAACAACCTCTTAAACCACCTGGATCAACCGCAAAAGCAGTTGGACCGCTCGCTTGTAAAGCACTTATATCTGGTGGAGGTGTTGTTGGAGGTTGTGCACTCCCAGGTGCTCCTGGGGAAGTAGGGGGCGGCCCACCTGGTCCTGGCCCAAATGGCGGTGGTGCTGATGGTGATCCACCTGGCCCTGGTCCAAATGGTGGGAAGAAGGAACCTCCACCAAAAAAAGGACTCCCTCCAGTTCCCAGTCCACTAAACGGAGGGAAGTTCCCAAAAATCTGTCGTTGATTATGCATAAACAATTCTCCTTTCATCAAATGAATTGATATAATTTATGCATCCGCCTATCTATACGTGAATGACCTTCCTCTACTTTTATGCGATTGATTACAGAGGCCTAATAAATACACCTATATCCAACTAACTCTCACGAATAGCGTTCCAATATAAGAATGTAACACCCAATCAATAATTAACTATAGCTTCACGATACAGGTTTCTATATAATTAAGAAGGAATACGTTTTTTTACAATTTTCTTTTTTTCGAGAGGTGAAATGATGGCTCAAAAAAACACCCTTAAAAGCTGGGGGACAAACTTCTTTTTTATTATAAGTACCATACACTTCTAATTGTTGTCATTAGCATTCTTTCCATTTTTATTCTCTCCTCTTTATTTGCCGAAGAAAAAGATGTTCAAGATTACAAAAGTGATGAATCACCTTTACATATCCTCATTTTTGGAGAGTTTGAGGAGGATAAACTAGAAGAGATTCATTCCCAAGTCAATATGCTGTTTCCATTATGGGATCCCATTCACCTTGAATTCATTTATGCTCCTACTGAAATCATGGAATACAACGACCTTGCAAGCTTTTATCAAAATCAAGTCGTGATACAAGAAACCGAACCTGATATATATATATTTGACAAACATTATTATCAACAATTTGTCGAAAATGGTCCTTTTTTAGATACTCGTTTTTTACAAATGAATATTCCACTTGAGAAGCAATTGCCGATAGCAGGAACGGAAAGTGAGCAACTATTTTATTATGGTATTGACGTAAATAACTTTTCTCCATTTCAATTATTAGGGGATCAAGATAAATTTTTGCTCATTCATAAGTCAACGAACCGGATAGATTCTGTTGAACAATTTCTTCAAAAGTTGTTGTATGGTGGATAAAGGAACTGACTAATTGACGAGGCCTATCAGTTCATCTGAAACAAGTACTCAAAGCAACCGATAATATCATTAAATCCTTTCTATGTATATAAAAAGAGCTGTACCCGCAAAGTCCATTTCTTGACCTTGTGGGACAGCTCCACTTTTTTTAACGTATATGCAAACAAACAGGCTTATGTATTCGGTTTAAGGAACATGTTTCTTCAAGCACACCATTACCTGTCACTCTTAATAAATGAATCGAATCTGTCCGTTCATTCGCTACTAAAATTGAATCACCATTTGGATCTATTTGAAAGTTTCTTGGCCATTCCCCTGTCAGCATTGTATGATCGATCAACATTAATTCCCCCTCCTCATTTATCTGAAAAGTAGACAAACTATGATGCCCGCGATTAGATGTGAAAATGAGCCGTTCGGTTGGATGTATATGGATATCTGCCCCATAATTATCCCCTTTAAAATCTTCTGGAATTGTTCTGATTTCTTGCAAAAGAGATAGTTGAACCTCTTTTTCATCTAAACGATAGGCGGCTACAGTCGACTGATGCTCGTTGACGACATAAACTGTTTTCGTTAATTCATCAAACGTAAAATGTCTTGGCCCCGCCCCTTCTGCCGTTTCCACTTCATTTGTATACACAAGTCGTTGCTCCTCTTGTTCCAAACGGTATAAAAACAAACGATTTAACCCTAAATCAGGAATTAAATAAATGTTAGAAGTAAGTCGTTTAATTTGATGAGGGTGAGACACATCCCCTAGCTCATTAAATTCCTCGAAAGCAACTAATGACTGAAGTGCACCATCCTCATTAAGTGAAAAGGCAGCTACACTCCCTCCACCATAATTAGACGCAAATAAAGTTTTCTCCTCTTCAGATAAACTTAAATAGCAAGGTGAAGAGCCATTTGTTTTTTGTCGATTCATTTCCATTAACTCTATTTTCTCGCCATGATACTTTAATTGATAACTGACCACTTCTCCATCCTCTACTTCACTAACAGCATATAATCGATCCCCTTTTTGATTAACCGTTAGATAGGATGGGTTCTTAATTCCAGACACTCCACCAATTTTCAAAAATTCGTTTATTTTCTCATCATAACGAAAAATGACAATCGCTTCTTCTGTTGCTTCATTATAAGTACCAATAAAAAGATAGCGTTCTTTATTCCTTACTGTCATCATTTCACCTCATTTCCTGATTATCCTTTTACCGCTCCAGATGTAGCTCCTTTTTCGAATGTTTTTTGGGCAAGTAAATAGAAAACAATAACGGGTATAACCGTTAAAATAATCGCTGCTGTCATCAACCCATAGTCCGTTCCATATTGTGAGCTAATATTAGCTAAAAGCACAACAATCGGAGCAACCTTCTCTTGTGGGACTAGTACTAATGAGGTAAATAAATCATTATAGGACCATAAAAAGACAAACGTTCCAACTGTCGCAAACGCCGGTAATGAAATTGGGAGAAAGATTCTTGTGAACATCTTCCAACGATTACAACCATCCATCACAGCCGCTTCTTCCAATTCTTTCGGAATCGTCGCCATATAACCACTAATTACTAATACAGCAAAAGGGATATTCGCTGCCGTAATCGGAATAATAAATCCTAAATGAGTATTCACAAACCCCATGCTAATCATCATGCGATAAACAGGCACAATCGTCGCAAAAGCCGGAATTAAAAGACTAGCAACTAGAGCTGTTTGAATAAACCCTCTTAACCTAAACTTCATTCGCGACATCGCAAAAGCAGCTAACCCACCAAACATAAGAGCGAACAATACAACAGAGCCACTCATAATAAAACTATTTAAATAGCTTCTGCCAATATCGACTGTATTAAAAGCATTTATATAGTTTTGTAAGGTTGGTTCAGAAGGCAGGGCAAAGGTATCGGTAATAATCTCTCTTGAATTTTTAAAGGAGTTCAAGAACACCCAAACTAAAGGGAAAATGGTGGTCACTGCCCAAGCGGACAAACAAATATAAACAAACAAACGACCATATTTAGATTTATGAATATATCTATCTTGAATCTTCTCCCAAAAAGTCAGTTTATTTCTTTCTATTTCGGTCATACTGAAACACCACTTTCCATTAATATGTTACTTCTTCACGTTTTAATAACTTATTGGTCACAAACGCTAAAGTTAACCCGATCACAACCATTAATATCGATAAAGTCGCCCCATACCCCATCGCATTATCAACGATTGCTTTTTGGTACATATACGTTCCTAACACTTCTGATTGCCTTGCATGTCCACCACGGGTAATGATATAAACAAGTTCAAAGATTTTTAAAGCTCCTGTAATCGCCAAAATTAAACATGTTTTCATATCCGATACGATTAATGGTAACGTTATTTTGGTCATTCGCTTCCAACCTGTAATTCCTTCTAATTTTGCTGCCTCATAAAAATCATCAGGAATTTTAGCAATTGCTGTTAAAATAATGATGAAATAAAAACCGACATAATGCCAGATCGTCGGAATCGCCACCATATACAAAGCTGATGATTCCGTTAACCAAACTTGTCTCTCTAAACCAAAACTAACTAAAATTTCATTTAATAATCCATTCCGATAATTATAAATTAAGGAAAAAAGCAAACCGATTGCAGCTCCAGAAATGACGATTGGGAAAAAGAAGGTCGTTCTAAAAAAACCGGCTCCTCGTTTAATCGAATCCACCATTATCGCTAATACTAAGGCAATCCCAACTTGGAAAATCGCCACATATAACATAAGCTCCAACGTATTTAACGTTGCATTTAAAGCAATTTGGTCATTAAAGAGGCGAATATAATTATCGAACCCAATAAACGTCGAATTAAAAAAACCGTCCGTGCGATAAAAGCTTAACTTAATATTTTCAAAGAAAGGATAATATAAAAAGATACCAGCCATTAATAATGCAGGTGTCATAAATAAAATGATATAAAGTCTATCGCCCTTCATAGGAAGCTCCTTTATTTCAAAATCGTTTACCTTGCCAAGTTAAAGATTGACAAGGTAAACATTTGTTTTGTTTTCAAACTTGTTATTATTCCATTGCTGCTGCTTCTTCGACTACTTGAGCCCCTGTTTTTGAACCATTTACTACTTCAGGAACACTTTGACGCATATGAGTAAAAGCCTCCGCATAAATTCGATCATTAATAGGTAACTCAACCGCTGGTGCATCGGCCACTAATTTATGTCCGTTTGCTAAATGGTCTTCTAAATCTGTTAATTCACCTTTGGCAGGCGGTTGACCTGTTGGCTCAACTAAACGAAGTAAAATCTCTTCTGATGTTACATAATTAAAGAAATCAACAACTGCATCACGCTTGTTCTCATCTTCATAAGATTCTGTACTAATAAACCAACCAGAAGAAGATCCACCAACAAGCTCACCATGTTGGAAGCCATCAGCATAACCTGGCATTGGTAATACTTTCACTTGCTCAGCAATACCCGCTTCATTTAACTGACCCCAGAACCATGACCCTTCAAAAATCATTGCCGCTTGTTCTTGTTTAAATAACTCAGCAGCTAATCCTAAATCAAGTGTAGCCGCATCAGCTGGAAAAGCTCCTTTTTCTGCATGCTCGGCTATTTTGTCTAAACCAGCAGCCCATGCTGGATTTTGGTCAGATAACTCAGCACGGTAAGCGTCCATCCCACCTGCTGCTAACACATAATGCTCTACAACATAATAAGAAGCTTCTGTTGAGGCTGCAATCGGAATAATATCGGTTTTCGCAAACTCTTCAATTGCTTTTTCATATAACTCCCAAGTAGTTGGCAATTCAATTCCATGCTCTTCAAATAGTTTTTCATTCACAAAAATCGCTTCATAAAAACCTGATTGAGGTGCTGCATAAATGCCACCATCCTCATGTCTTTGCTGTTCTAACATGGAGTTATAGCCTGATAAATCAATGCCATCAGCATCTTCTAAATTGATCACTTTTCCTTCATTAATAATCCCTTGTGCATCAACGGTATTAAAGAAAAACATCACGTCTGGTTCATTGCCAGAAGAATATTCTGTTTGAACCTTCGTACGAATCGTTTCAGCATCTGCTGATTGTGAATCATTGACAATTGTAATATTCGGATTCTCATCTTGGAACTCGGCAAGTACTTCTTCAAATACTTTTCCCGATGGATCAGTTCCAGCCATCATAGTGACGACTCTTAATTCTACTTCCTCAGATGAAGCACTGTTGCTACCACAAGCAGCTAAGAACATAACACATAAAACCATTAAAAATGATAGAAGGCCAAACTTTTTCTTTTGCATAAGAACTCCCCTTTTATTAAATGATTTTATAAAAACAACTAAACGATTATAATGTTCAGTTGTCTATACCAAATAAATTTTTCTTTCAATTAAATTTCATATATTCCTAACTTCACCCCAGAACAATTATGACAACATCTTTTATCTAATAATTGTTATTTAGGAATGTCCTATCTCGTAAATTTGTCTGGCTCTAAAATATAAAAGGCTTACATTCCATTTAATGACTTAAAGAACCATTTATCACCTTATGGTAAACGAAAAATATTTTCAAAACCTTCTAAGTATTAACAACATTATAATGTTAATTGTAACACATGTTTTGAAATTTGGTATAACAATTTATGATATTTTTTTCGACATTTTTTTATTAAATACTACATATTCAAGAGTTCACCTTATTGATGTCTTATTTAATATAGTTGTCTAGTCTAATTTGGCACTCATTTGTTAGCAATCCCCCATTAACCTTTTTTTCGCACTTTAATCTCGACAACTCGGCTTTTTCATTACCTGTTGGGGCTTATTCGCACCCTAATTTTGCCCACTCAGCTTTTTCATTACCTATTAACGTTTATTCTCACCCTAATTTTGCCCACTCAGCTTTTTCATTACCTATTAACGTTTATTCTCACCCTAATTTTGCCCACTCAGCTTTTTCATTACCTATCTGCCCTTATCCACACCATAATCCCACCACCGCACTAAGATTAAGTGTCACATCTTCTCCAACCAAAAAAGCCACTCAAAAGATCCTCTGACCTCTTGAATAGCCTCTTAATAATCTTCCCTTTATTTCGTCTCATTTTACCAAGCGGCAATGGCTCCGTCCGTTCTGAATTCAGTACCACCTTGGAATACTCCTGTTTTCGGATCTCGCCAAATAATTTGCCCCCTCCCAAATGAACTTGTATCTAGAGCGACAGAAACTTGATGACCTTTTCTTTCGAGTTCTTGGGCAAGATGAAGAGGAAAATGGGGTTCTACCATTACTTTTTTATCTTCCAACCATTGCCACCTTGGCGCATCAAGAGCTGCTTGTGGATTTAGTTCTGCATCAATCGTATTCATAATCACTTGGACATGGCCTTGTGGTTGCATAAAACCACCCATCACCCCAAATGGTCCAATCGCTTCATCGTCTTTTGTTAAAAACCCTGGGATAATCGTATGGAATGTTCGCTTTCCACCTTCTAGTCTATTATCATGATTGGGATCTAGTGAAAAATTATGTCCTCGATTTTGCAGGGCAATACCTGTGCCAGGAACAACAATTCCAGAGCCGAACCCCATATAATTACTTTGGATAAAAGAAACCATATTCCCTTCTTCATCAGCAGTCGCTAAATAAACCGTTCCACCTTTTGGAGGAGTTCCTGCTTCTGGCACCTCCGCCGTATCCGTTATTTTCTCTCTTCTCATCACCGCATATCCTTCTGATAATAAGCTACTTACGGAAACAGACATTTTCTCCGCTTCGGTTATGTATTTTAAACCATCCGCAAACGCTAATTTCACCGCTTCAATTTGTTTATGATAACGGTCAACGGACTCATAGCTTCCAAACTGATAGCCTTTTAACGTATTTAAAGCTAATAGAGCGACTAGACCTTGCCCATTAGGTGGGATCTCCCATACGTCATAGCCACGATAGTTCACACGGATCGGTTTGACCCATTCTGGCTTATATGCAGCTAAATCCTCTTTTGTTAAAAATCCATTATATTGGTTTGAACAAGCAGCGATCTTATCAGCTAATTCGCCCCGATAAAAACTCTCCCCATTTGACTCTGCAATGGAACGTAATGATTTCGCATGGCTAGGCGAAGACCATATTTCACCGATTTCAGGTGCTCTCCCATTCGGAGCAAAGGTATCAAACCAATTTTGAAACTCCTCCCCCTCCCATGAATTTTTATAATGACGATAAGCTCTTGCCCACATTTTTCCGAGCACAGGCGAAATTGGAAATCCTTCTTCTGCATATTCAATCGCTGGTTTTAATACTTCCGTTAATGGTAACTTCCCAAAACGTTTTGACAATTCTGCCCAAGCGGCTGGTGCTCCTGGAACAGTAACCGGAATCCAGCCATGTTTTGGCATTTCAGAATAACCTCGTTCTTTAATAGCCTCAATCGAGATATTTTTTGGGGAAAATCCACTTGAATTTAAACCGTGTAGCTCTCCTTTTGTCCAAACTAAAGCAAAAGCGTCACCACCAATGCCATTTGATGTCGGTTCCACCACAGTTAAACAAGCAGCTGTCGCAATCGCCGCATCAATTGCATTCCCACCTTGTTTTAAAATTTGTAAACCCGCTTCAGCAGCAAGTGGTTGAGAAGTCGCGACCATCCCTTTTTTCGCAAAAGTTGTCATTCTTTGTGATTGGAATGGGTAGTTCAATTGATCGATATTCTGCATTTTTTTCACTCCTGTTATATTATAAATACTCGTTTTTTTAATTGTTGATTAACCTAATCCCTTCATTTTTGCCTTACAATAGTCTGAATTGAGTAAGATGCCTATTCGGATACTCATTGAAATGCTAGATTTCTATATTTACTTTTTTTGAGAGTTTTCGAGATAATGTAGCTTTACCAGATCCGGCGAACCAATTAAAGTCAGCTTCATTATTACCCATCTTTTTATTTTACAATAATAACCGAGTTCATTCATTTAAAATTCAGAAAAAATAATATAATTCAATCAAACTACTAACATAAGTTAGGTAAGCCAATTAGGCATATAGCACGTAGAAATGTCTTGCTCTACATAATTTTTTATTCTTTTAAGCGGTAAAAGTTTGGATTCTACTGTCCCTTCCTTTTGGATACATTTGAACTACTCGCCACTTAGCTAACGCTTGAAGTGGGAGATTCTTGGGAACAGAGCGTACTTGTC
>NZ_ALPT02000005.1 GCF_000292245.2 Alkalihalobacillus alcalophilus ATCC 27647 = CGMCC 1.3604
CTGCTCGGCTTTTTCATTACCTATCTCAAGTTTTTCGCACTCTAATTTGACCTGCTCGGCTTTTTCTATTACTTATCCCAAGTTTTCGTACCCTAATTTTACCTGCTCGGCTTTTTCATTACTTATCTCAAGTTTTTCGCACTCTAATTTGACCTGCTCGGCTTTTTCATTACCTATCCCAAGTTTTTCGTACCCTAATTCGCTCACCTCTCCATTTTCATTACTTATCCCAAGTTTTTCGCACTCTAATCCGCTCACCTCTCCATTTTCATTACCTATCCCGAGTTTTTCGCACTCTTATCTCCACACCACAATATTTTCATTACCTATCCCAAATTTTCACACCCCAATTTCCGCATCACGCAACTTTCATTCCCAATCCGAACTTATAAGCCCTATCATACTTTCCTCATCACACAAAAAAGCCCCCTCAAAAGGTCAAATGCTCCCTTTTGAGAAGGACTTTTCTCATTATTTATTTACTTTTTTCAACTTCTTCAATTTTGGATTGAATGTCTGCTACTTCTTTTTTAACCTTTTCAGAAATTTCGCCTTCTGCCGACTCAATTTCATTGGCTAAATCACTTGCTAAATCAGAAACGTCATCTTTGACTGCTTCAGCTTCTTTCCGTACGCTTGAAGCAACATCTCTTACTTTATCTACTACTTGGGAAGACTGTTCAGATACCGTTGAGGCAATTTCACTTGATTTCTCTTTTGCATACTTTGCCCAGTCATTTCCTTTTTCGTAGGCATTAGTAGCAAATTCATTTGTTTTTTCCTTAGCCGCATGGGCCTGCTCTGAAATATCGTGACGTAATTCTTTACCTGATTTAGGAGCTAGTAGTAAGGCGGCTGAAGCACCTACAATTCCTCCAATTAAAGATCCGATTAAAAAGTCTTTTGTATTCATTTCTGCCATGATTATTTCCTCCTTAAATGTTATCTTTCTCTTTTTTTCTTGCTTTTAATTTTTCATAAAAATCGATGGCAACTTGCCCCCATTGAACCACTTGTGCAATTTGTTCTGATTGTTGATTTGTTTTAGTGACAATGGTATTTGAGACATGCTGGATCGATTGATTAACCTGTTGGAAAGAACTACCTAAGTCTTTGACTGAAGCAAAGACTGGATCAAGGGATTCTGATTTTTGTTGGATATCATCTGCTAATCTATTGGTTCGATTTAGCAGTTGTTCCGTTTCTTTAGTAATCCCATTCATTTGCTTTTCCACACTTGCCATTGTGGTAGCAACGTGCTCTAATGTTTTATTAGCAGACTTTAATGTTTTTATTAGATAAATGACCAAAATAGCAAATGCGACTGCTATGATTAGGGCACTTATGTATACTAATGCGATCAAGTTTCCACCCCCTTCTAATTAATGTCATTCCCTTATTCACAGAAATTAAACTTCCCATTTTTATCTTTGTTTAGGCTATTTATTAATTATTCTACTTAAAAAAAGAGAATCCTTCCTTCAAATAGCCGATTTTACAAAGAATCATATAATTTTCTTAATTATAAAAATGAGTATACTTACCATCCTAACATAACTTAATTTTTGAATCATTGATAAATGTAAAAAGCCGATCTCTTTTCAGAAATCGGCTCCATTATTTTTGTTAGTTAATCAAGCTTTCATATGCTTGCTGATATTTTTGAATATCTCCAGCTCCCATAAATAATAACACGCTATCTGAAAACGTTCGAAGCTCATCCATCTCATTATCTTTTATTAACTTCGCTCCTGGAATTTTATCTTGCAGATCTTGAATTGATAATTTTCCTGCATTTTCCCTTGCAGAGCCGAAAATATCACATAAATAAACTTCATCTGCTTTAGATAAAGATTCAGCAAACTCATTTAAAAAGGTTTTTGTCCTTGTAAATGTATGAGGTTGGAAAATCGCAACAACCTTTTTAGTAGGGTATTTATTTTTGTTGCATTAATCGTCGCTGCAATTTCTGTCGGGTGATGTGCATAATCATCGATCAGAATTTGGTTCCCAATCACTTTTTCAGTAAAGCGCCTTTTCACACCAGAAAACGTCTTTAAATGTTTCTCTACCGTTTCAGCTGGAATGTTTTCATAATGACAAAGAGCAATAACAGCTAAAGCATTTAAGACATTATGGTCACCAAAACCAGGGACTGTAAATGTTCCATATAAATTATTTCTCACGTAAACATCAAAACGAATCCCTTCTTCTGTTCTTTCTAAATTTCTTGCTTGAAAATCATTATCTGGATTAAAGCCATAAAAAACAACCGGAACATTGGCATGAATGCCTTGTAAATATTCGTCATCTCCACACGCGACAATGGCTTTGTTCACTTGCATCGCCATTTCTTGAAAGGCAGAAAAGACATCATCGACATTTTTGAAATAATCAGGATGATCAAAGTCAATATTCGTCATGAGGCAATAATCAGGGTTGTAATTAAGGAAATGACGACGATATTCACATGCTTCAAAAGCAAAATAAGTAGAATCCTCTGTTCCTTTTCCCGTTCCATCTCCAATTAAATAAGAGGTCGGTAAGCTTGCTCCTAATACGTGAGATAATAAGCCTGTCGTCGATGTTTTTCCATGTGATCCTGTAACAGCAATACTTGTGAATTTAGAAATAAAATCACCTAAAAACTGCGGGTAAGGATGAACATTGATTCCAAGCTCTAGTGCTTTTTTTATTTCGGGATGATCCTCACCATATGCGGCTGAGGCTATTAACGTTTGCCCGTTTTGGATATTTTCAGGATTAAATGGAAGTAATGGGATTCCTTTTTTTCAAGTGGTACTTGGGTAAAGAAGTTTTTCTCTACGTCTGAACCTTGAACATGTTCATTCATGTCATGTAAAATTTGTGCAAGTGCACTCATTCCAGACCCTTTTATTCCAATAAAATGATAAGTATTCATAGTTGGACCTCCAAAATCGTATCATTTAACTATTGTCCAATCAAAAACTTGCTAATTGGTAGCCCTATGTAAGCCATCGGTTAATTATAACAAATTCGACTTTGAGCACAAGTCTCTTTTTAAATCGGGCTACCTTGATGAAGTTCATTGGCTTCATTAGACTAATATTTTTCGTTTATTTATTAAAAGTAGGGTAGTTAGGAATCATTGATTAACTATCTAGGCTTTCAAAGCTTCATAATAACTCATTATATACGAGATTCATGACATTTGTGCGTCAATGGAGCCGTCTCGCTTGAGCTTTGCCATTTTGACAAGCTTAGCTCATTAATTAATACCTACTATTCCCTATTTTAAACAATTTCATATCATCAGCAGAAAATCTTTCCACCAACCATCATATAAAAGCTAGGCACGTTTAACAAGTTACATTCTGATGTCGCCCATATAACAAATGGTAATCTTTCAAAATAGAGAGAGCAAACTGTCCCAGAAGATCATAAAAATGACCTTGGAACAGCTCAACCGTCTTTTATCCTAATGAAATGAATAGAAGCCCCGATAATACTCGTCTCTTCTAATCATTTCCAATAACCTATTCCTCTTATTCAACCCCTGCGATCATTTCCTCTAATTGAATGGCGTCCATTAAAACATGCCTTGGTTTACTTCCTTGTGCTTCCGATACAACTCCCTTAGCTTCCATCATGTCAATTAACCGAGCCGCTCGATTATAACCAACTCGATAACGACGTTGAATACTAGAAGCGGAGGCTGAGCCATGCTCAACCACAAAATAACAAGCTTCTTCAAATAATTCATCTTCTTGCTCTAAATGGTGGTCTATCTTTTCTAATTGAGCATTTTCAATTAAATAATGTGGCTCACGTTGTTTTTTAACATAATGAATCACATCTTCAATTTCTTCATCAGATACAAAGGTTCCTTGGACACGAATAGGCTTCGGTGTGCCATTTTCATGAAACAGCATGTCTCCTTTTCCTAACAGTCGTTCCGCACCAGACATATCTAAAATCGTTCTAGAGTCCGTTTGAGAAGAAACGGAGAAAGCGACACGTGTTGGAATATTCGCTTTGATTAAACCTGTAATGACATCAACAGAAGGTCGCTGCGTTGCCAGTAATAAATGAATCCCACATGCTCTTGCTTTTTGTGCAATACGACAAATAGCATCCTCCACTTCCTGTGGCGAAACCATCATTAAATCGGCTAACTCATCAATAACAACCAACATATAAGGTAAAGCCGGTTTTTCCTTTGATTCAGAGAAGCGCTCATTATAACGCCCTATATCACGGACACCTCGTTGGCTAAATAATTCATAACGTCGTTCCATCTCGGCAACGACCCATTTTAAAGCAACCGTTGCTTGTTTGGCATCTGTAATAACAGGTGTTACGAGATGAGCTAAACCATTATAAGGAGCTAATTCAACCATTTTGGGATCAATCAGCATCAATTTCACTTCATCAGGAGTTGCTTTATAAAGTAAACTCACTAAAATAGAGTTGATACACACACTCTTACCTGAACCTGTTGCTCCGGCCACCATTCCATGAGGCATTTTCTTTAAATCAGTGACAATTGGCTGTCCTGATATATCTAAGCCCAATGCTACAGTTAAAGGTGAATCTGGTTGAATAAATTCTTTTCTCCTTAAAATCTCTCTTAAAAAAACTGGTTTTGACTTCCGATTAGGAACTTCAATTCCAATTGTGTTCTTTCCTGGAATTGGTGCCTCCATTCGAATATCCTTTGCTGCAAGAGAGAGTTTAATATCATCCGTTAAGCTCGTTACCTTTGTCACTTTTACTCCTCTTGCTGGTTGGATTTCAAACCTTGTCACAGAAGGCCCCTTTGTCATATGAACCACTTTTGCATCAACATTAAAACTATTTAACGTTTCTTCTAAAATATCAGCTTGTTCTTTTAACCAATCTGAATCATCTTCCGTTTCAACTGTAGGATATTTAAGCAGTTGAATACTCGGCTTTTCGTATCCTTCTTTTTTTGCTTCTACTTTTTGGCTAGCTACTGTTTCTGCTCCTGATGACTTCGCTTGTTGGTTTAATTTGCGATTATCGTACGGTAACATCATCACATTAAAAGGTATCTGGGATTTTGTTGAATCTTTTTTGCGTTCCGATTGCGGCTTCCTTGATTTGATAGGCTCTGTTGGTTCTTTCTTTGCCCTTGTAGGAACAGTTAAATCCTTGCTTTCTTCTACTTGAACGTTTTCTACTATTAGCGATTCTTCTCCATTAGGAGATGACTCCTGCTTTTCTCGTTCAACTGTCACATTTTGCTCTGATCTTGTTTCACGGTGGACTTCTTCCCTTTCAAAAAAGGAGGACTCTTGCGCATTTTCTGACTGAAAATGCGCTTCCTCAACAGTAAGCTCGTCCTTTTCATTATTAGAGCCTATTACTTGCTCTTCTTCCTTGATCTTTGGTTCTTCCACTTTTTCAATTAGATCTGCTGTTGCCGCTATTTCCTTATCTAATAAATCATATTCAGAGTATGGTTCTTCATTTTCCTCTGTCATAACCTCTTCTAAGCCTTCTTTTTTAGTTAAAGATTCCTTAGTCCAAGACGGTCCCTCTGTTTCTAAATCGGTAGAGAAATCAGGTTCATCTTCAATTGTTAAATGATCATTTAACGTAAAAGCCTCAACCGGCTCCACTACTTCTTCTTTTTTAACGAACGATTCTTTCACTTGCTCCTTTCTTGTTGGATATGGATTAAATCCATAAACAGGTGAAGGAACAACTGTTGGTTTAAAATGAGGATTGTTAAACTTCTCCCTTTGTTTCCTATCATCCATTTGTTCTGTTTCTTTTTCACGTGTTTCTTTCACTCGCTCTACTTTAGAGGCTGGTCTTCGTTTTGGCTTCGACTGTTGCTTTATGACTGCATCATGCTCTTTCTGTTTTGAAACATTGCTCGTTTTTTGCTGTAGGGGAGCTTTTACCTTATTCACATTAGCGTCTTCAATTACAGGGAAACGGAACTTCCCAGGTTTAGCATATTGATAGGTCATTTTCGGTTGTATAAATTCTTGGTTTGGCTGACTTTGCTCGTTTTTATATGTAGGTCTAGTTCGATTTAATCGGGTTTCCTGAGCACGATTCTCCTTTTCTACTGGATGAGCTTCATTCCCTCTCTCACCTTGTATTCCAAAAAAGTACTCACGAAAACGCTCCAACCAAGTTTGAAATGTCGGCATTACACTCACTCACTTTCTTTTCTAACACTCAGTCCGAATTGAGTAGAAAAAACCACTAGTACTCTAGTGGTTAATCACACTTAGCAATCCATTATTGTTCAAAAGGAGATCCGACTACGGCTGACTCATCTAATACAAGAATTCCTTTTTCTTCTGGTGCATTTGGTAAATTAAGTTCTTTGGCTGAGCAGATCATTCCAGTTGATTCTACTCCTCGTAATTTTGCTTTTTTTATTTTTAAGCCACTCGGCATCACAGCACCAACGCAAGCGACGACTACTTTTTGACCTGCTTCAACATTTGGTGCCCCACAAACGATTTGTAATGTTTCTGTACCAATGTTTACTTGACAGACACTAAGCTTGTCTGCATTTTCATGCTTGTCTTTAGACTCCACATATCCAATCACAAATGGGGCCTTTTCTTCAATTGTAAGGTCTTTTGAATCAATCTGATTTTCTTTAAAAGCTTTCTCCATCAACGCTTCTAACTGACTATTCCATTCTAATAGACCATTTCCATTAATTGTTCCATAGTTGCTTGCATTAAAAATATTATAACCTGAAACTTCTTTCGTTTGTTTATGATAAATTCGAACAACATCTCCATGCTTCGAAAAGGCTCTGTCATCTAATTGTAAATCATGATTAAAAAGCAGAAGAGTATCTCCTACTCCATTTAAATTGTAAAATGCATTCATTTATTATAACTCCCTCTTCTCGAAGTGCTCTTGTTAAAACCATTTGTTTCCTACGACATTATTGTACCATATTTACTTCTTCGTTGATGATGGGTCTTTAGGTTTTTTTGAGCTAAAATAAATGTAGGTTCAAGTTCCCCATTTTCGTAAAGAAACGGTAATGCAGTAATAGGAATTCGGCCATCTTTAAAAAACTGTAGGGCAATTTGTGCTAGGACATCATAACCCGTGTCATTTAAAATATCAGCAAAAATAAGAACATCTTGATGGGGAACAGCTAAGGCAAGCTTTCCTTTTACTTTTTGCTCCATTTTATCTAATAATGACTGGTCTAAGATACGGCTCGCATCATACCCATCTTTTGCACGTAAAAAGTAGAAGGTATTTCCAGCCACCTGGTCTTCATTTATTGGCTGCTCTAAGGAACGGATGTTAAATAGAGCCATTTCTTTTATTTTCTCAGGTGATAAAGCGGCTTCGTTTATAGCCTCTTCATTAATTAACGTGTACGACTCGCCTAAATCAAGGGCATAATAAATTCTCGTTTCGGCCGTATGTTCATGATAGATTAACTTTATTCCTTCTTTTGTTTCGGTCGGAAAAGAAGTTGAACGAATGACAGGTAATATTTTCTTTTCATTCCCTCTTAGTTGGACCTGCTGTTTCATCGAGTGAAGACCGATTTCTACATAACGAACCACTTCATCAATCGAGTCAAATTCTCCTCTTTCCCATTTAGCTAGCAAAGGCTTCAACGCTAATGTCACACCTTTTTTAAGCTGCTTATCCTCCACTCTTAAAGTAGATTCTTTATGATCATATTGAATCGTCCAATCATCATGAACGAGTTTTTCTTCAATTTGTTTACGAAACTCTCTCATTTCCATATAAATACCTCCTTGAATATAAAGCGAAGTCCGTTTGGGCAGAAGCGAGAAAAAATTAGGGACGGCTTTTGAAGACGCTTTTTGTCTTCATAAAGACGAACCGATTTTTCTCGAGCTTCTAACGGACTCAGCTGGATTGAATATAAAGCGAAGTCCGTTTGGGCAGAAGCGAGAAAAAATAAGGGACGGCTTTTGAAGACGCTCTTTGTCTTCATAAAGACGAACCGATTTTTCTCGAGCTTCTAACGGACGCAGCTGGATTGAATATAAAGCGAAGCCTGTTGTTCAGAAGTGAGAAAAAATACTGGGCGGCTTTTGAAGACGCTTTTTGACTTCATAAAGACGAACCGATTTTTCTCGAGCTTCTAACGGACGCAGCTGGATTGAATATAAAGCGAAGCCTGTTGTTCAGAAGTGAGAAAAAATACTGGGCGGCTTTTGAAGACGCTTTTTGACTTCATAAAGACGAACCGATTTTTCTCGAGCTTCTAACAGGCGTAGCTAGATTGAATATAAAGCGAAGTCCGTTTGGGCAGAAGCAATTCTACTCAACTTAATAGTGAATATTTGAATTTGTTTCTCTAGCTTCACGTAGCTGGATTTCCGCTTTAGTTTAACATGATTTAAACCTTCTCACCAATTTCATGTTCTGTTTGTAAATCAAATCCCCATGAAAAAAGTCCGTTTATGTCAATAATGACCCAAACGGACTTTTTGATAATTAGGCTACCTTAAACACTCTTCGCTTCAGCACGTGATAAAAACGCTTCGATTTCTTCTTGGGTTTTTCTGTCTTTACTAACAAAGCGATCGACTTCTTTCCCACCTGCATAGACAAGAAAGCTCGGAATTCCAAACACTTCTAATTCTCCACATAAATCAATAAATTGATCGCGATCTACATAATAATATGTAAACATTGGAAAATCGGCCTCGATTCTCGGTAAAATTGGTTCAATGACACGACAATCGGGGCACCAATCTGCCGAAAATAAAAAGACAGCTGCTTCTGATTTGATTATTTCTTGAAATTGCTCGACACTTTGTAATTTTTCCATTTAATATTTACCTCCTAAGATTGATTAATTTTCATATCACCATATTGAATTTTTCCAATTTTTCGTAACCATTCTGATAGTATCAAACTTATGATAGCAGGTGCAACTATCAATAATAGAATGATTATGATTAACGTTTCCAAAGTAAAGCCCATCTCTGTAAAAATCATGATTGGACCGACAAATCCACTCGTTCCCATCCCTGCCCCCGCAGGGTTATTAATTAAACCAACCAAAAGTGTACTTATAGGAGCAAGAATGATCCCTGCAGCCGTCGGCGGGATCAAAATATATGGATTTTTAATAATATTAGGCATTTGCAACATGGACGTACCTATTCCCAATGAAATGAGACCTGACCAGCGATTTTCACGATAACTACTCACAGCAAAGCCAACCATTTGAGCCGCACAACCAACCGTCGCTGCCCCGGCTGCCAACCCTTCTAATTCAAGCATAATCGCTAGAGCTGCACTAGAGATGGGAGCTGTTAAAGCAAGGCCCATAATGGTGGCCACTAATACCCCCATTAATAAAGGTTGTTGTTCGGTTGCCCAAATAATCAAAGAACCGATTGATTGAAGACCTGTTTGTATCCAAGGGCCAACAAAACTAGCTGTGACAAATCCACTCAAAACCGTTACAAATGGTGTTACAATAATATC
Organism: Alkalihalobacillus alcalophilus ATCC 27647 = CGMCC 1.3604; assembly: GCF_000292245.2. GTDB lineage: Bacteria > Bacillota > Bacilli > Bacillales > Bacillaceae_D > Alkalihalobacillus > Alkalihalobacillus alcalophilus. The sequence goes on from NZ_ALPT02000005.1 coordinate 9,481, forward strand.
TAGCTTCGTCTCTCCAGAAACTAATTTACCAAGTTCAGTTGAAATAACAGCGGCAATAAAACTACCAGCAGGTCCTCCTAATGTCGCCCCCGCTGCTCCACTCACAACAGCGGCAAATAACACAAGCTTTGGTGCCTTCAAGCTGAAAGCAACAGCCACACCAATTGCTGGCCCCATTAAACCCATGGTCAAAACACCTAGCTCTTCTAAAAATAAAAAGAGTGTATATTCACCAAACAAATTTTGCAATTGCTCTGCCATCGTTTTAATGATGAGTCCAATAATAAGCGACGCAAACAGACCAAGAGCCATATGACTCATTGCATTAATTAAATAATTATTCCAACTCAGCTTTATCTCTTTTTTAGCTAAAAAACTTTTCATTGCTATCCCCCTTGTTATAAAGCAAGGCCTGTTTGCTCAGAAGTGAGAAAAAATACAGGCGTAGCTAGATTGAATATACATCCAACCTTACTCAAAAATTTCATAAGAATGGATCATTTGCAGCAACTGTTCCGTATCTTCAACTAGATCATTGGCATTGGTTAGCTTCGTTAATTTGGCATTGCCTCTACCAACGGTTAATTCTACTTCGCGTTTATTTCCTTCTTGTTCCTTAACACTTAAGAAATAAGCGTTATCGGCTCTTTCTTCTACAAGCAAGAGTGTATGAGCGTCGTACCTAATTTCCTGTTCTAACAATCTGCGGTCATCTGTCTCTGTTAAAGGCAAATAAAAAAAGACGATTAAGTCATCTCCATTCCCAATCACGATGTTATGATCTCGCTCCCGGATGACATCAAATAACTCAGGGACATAAATAGCTAATTGCTCTAACTCCACATTTGGTTCCATACTCTCTTGTTCTAACGAATCATAGAAGACTTGTTCAGCCTCTTCTAATGATTCCTCAATCGGAACCGAACAAGCTCCTAAAAGACTAATTAAAAGAAGATAAAAGCACACTTCCTTAATAAAATGCAAAAAACTCACCTCAAAAATAGATAAATACAAAACATGAAACGAACTGATCTTATCGTTTGTCTAGAAAAATAACAAGTCCGAATGTTATTAGTGTCTCTTTTTCAGCCTATCTCATTCGCACCGTAAGGGAAAAACCTTTATACTTAATCTGTGAACAAACTATTAAATGGAGGGATATTTAATTATGGAATTACTCGTCTATTTAGCTGGGGAAATACATTCACCTTGGAGAGAAGCTCTGAAAGAAATGGCTAAACAATATGAATTACCACTCGTATTTAAAGGACCGATGGAAGATCATGATCGTTCGGATAATATTGGCGAAGAGATTATCGGCAAGCAACCTAACGCTATTTTAAAAGATGAAGCAGCATCAGCGATCAACAATTTACGTACTCAAATTTGGCTTAATAAAGCCGATGTTGTCATTGCACTCTTTGGAGAAAATTATAAACAATGGAACACAGCAATGGATGCCTCTACTGCTATTGCTTTAGGCAAACCATTAATTCTTATTCGCCCCGAAAAGCTGCACCACCCTTTAAAAGAATTATCAAATAAAGCACAAGTGACCGTTGAAACACCTGAACAAGCATTAAAAGCTTTATCATACATCTTTGAATCTTAGTCAAAACACCGTCCTCCAAGACCGACAACCAGACAAAGAAGAGCTGCCCCATTAAGTTTATCTTAATTAGACAGCTCTTCACTACTTTATAAATAGATTCCCTCAATGCTTCCAAAGCTTAAGCTGGTGCTCATATTGTCCATATAATAATTCAACAATATGTAGAAACATTGCTTTTCTTGTCACACGCCCAGCCGTAAAAACTCCAATAGCGCCTTCTTTTTTTCGAATGTCGTGATCATCTGTTAAAAGGGCCATTACTTCTCCTAATTCTTTTCCTTTACGAAGCTCACTGGCGACCTCAAAAGGTAAAACAATTTTGGCTCCACTAGCAAGCCATACTTGTTCATGTGGTGTGACTAAGGCTCCCCAATTACAAAGCATTAATCCTCCAGGGGTCTCGGTTACGCCCCCTTCCAGTCCAAAGGCAAGGTCAGCATTCGACACTTCCAAAGCAGCTTTTGCTCGGTTAACAGCCCCCTCTACCGTTTCTTCGTCACTAAACGGTTGTGAGGACACACCAGAAGGGACATCCACACTTTCAATAGTCGCTTTCATTTTCAAAAAAACTTCTTGAACAGCATGGACTTTAGCGGGATTTTTTGTTCCTACGGCTATTTTCAAAATATGACACCCCAACTTCTAAACTAAATAAAACCGTTTATTTTGATAAGATCGAATTTAACATCGTTCGGTCACTTGATTTAACTAACTTAATTAATAACTCTTTTGCCGCTGCATAATCGTCAATATGAATAATCGAAGCTGCTGTATGGATATACCTTGAACAAATTCCAATTACAGCAGAAGGAACACCATTTCCACTCGTATGGACTCGCCCAGCATCTGTTCCACCGGCTGAAATAAAGTATTGGTATGGAATATCATTAGATTCTGCCGTATCAAGAATAAACTCTCTCATCCCATGATGTGTCACCATCGTACGGTCAAAGATTCTTAATAAGGCTCCTTTACCTAAATGGCCAAACGCATCCTTGCCTCCTGTTGCGTCATTGGCAGGGCTTGCATCAAGTGCATAAAACAAATCAGGTTTGATCATATTAGCCGCTGTTTGTGCCCCTCTTAAACCAACCTCTTCTTGTACCGTTGCACCAGAATATAAAATGTTAGGTAATGACTCATTTTTTAATTCTTTTAATAATTCAATCGATAAACCTACACCATAGCGATTATCCCATGCTTTTGCTAAAATTTTCTTTTCATTAGCCATTGGTGTAAATGGACAAATAGGAACAATCTGCTGTCCTGGTTTGACACCAATTTTTAAAGCATCTGCTTTATCATCTGCCCCAATATCTATGTACATATTTTTTAATTCCATTGGTTTTGAACGTTTCGCTTCATCCAATAGATGAGGAGGGATCGAACCGATAACACCAATAACAGGACCTTCATCAGTCATAATTTGAACACGTTGGGCAAGAAGGACTTGGCTCCACCAACCACCTAATGTTTGAAATTGGATTAAACCCTTTTCATTAATTGAAGTAACCATAAACCCTACTTCATCCATATGACCAGCGACCATTACCGTTGGACCTGATTCATCGCCTCTTTTGACTCCAAATATACTCCCAAGCTTGTCCTGGACTATTTCATCTGTGTATTTTGATAATTCTTCTTTTACAAATCGACGTACACCATGCTCAAAACCAGGTGCTCCCTGAAGCTCTGTTAGCGTTTTAAATAAAGACATCGTTTCTTGATTCATCTGTCCATTACTCCCTTCCAAATTTCAAACAAATTTATGACCGTTAATACAATCATCTCCCTACATATTCTATCTGAAAAAAGAAATTTTGACCACAATTGCTATTGTAAGCAATTGTTACCTTTCTTTTTTTTCGGTATACTTATAAAAAGGATATATTTCAATAACTCAACTTTCGCAGCTTATGATTGACCCTTAACCGTTGATAGAGATTGACTTTAGGGCGATACCATACTCAAATTGACTTTACATGAACGGTTCAATCGTTGACAGCCTGAACACATCTCTTCGTAGGCTGTTGAAGGAATCTGTGCAGTAAAATAAAGAGCTTCGGCTGTCGCTCCCAAAACCATACTCCGCGTCCTGCGGGAACCTGGCGAGCCTCCTCGGCAAGCCTTGCGGGGTCTCGCTCCACGGTTTATTCCCGCGGGAGTCTCCGTATGGTTTTGTCCGCTAAGTGTCGTGGAGAGGCTTGATGATATGGCTTTTTCCAAATCAGCTATTTCTAACGCAGAAGGACCTTCTTCTTCACTTTGTTGGTTATGAAAAAAACAGGCAGTTGGCACCTATTTTTTTATTCAATGAGAAAACCGAACCTAGATTCGATTCCATTATCTAGCGGACAAACAGACACGGAGACTCCCGCAGGAATAAACCGTCCAATGAGACCCCGCAAGCGTGCTGAGGAGGCTCATGAGGTTCTCGGCAAGGACGCGGAGTGTCTGTTTGGGAGCGACAGCCGGAGGGCCTATTATCTTTTTCTCGATGCGAAAGTTGAGTAAATAAAAAAGCTCCATTTTAAATGAACCGCAGAATTTCGCTTTTTATGCCTTTAAACGAAAGGAAGGTCAGCTAAATGAGTACAAAAAAATTTCTCGCTGGATTAGGCGTCGGATTAGTAGCAGGGTATTTCATTCGTGAATCACTAAATCAAGCTAATATCTCTCCAGAAAGAGCCTTAAAAAATGTCAAAAAGCAAGCAGGTGCCCATCACCAAATATCTGGCTCTTGGATACATATGGTACCTGAAACATTACACCGCAATGAAATGACCTATGAGGTGTATATTGGGGGACTTTCAACCCAAACTGAATCGGGTATTGTACAATATGATTTTGTCGTTGATACTAAAACAGGTACTATCATTGAGATGTCCAAAAACGAATAGCTGTTAAAACTTCAAAATGACAAAAGGATTTCTAAAGACAACATGCCTTAGAAATCCTTTTTATTATTTCTCACGATATTCAGCTTCACAGCGATAAATTCGCATATTCTTTTCGTGAAACTTTTGCTCATATTCTGTCATAATATTGCCTTCGATTCCACTCTTGTGCAAATCTAAACTAACATTATTTAAAATCATTCCATACTTAGAGAAACTATGTAAGGAATATTCAAATAAGCCTTGGTTATCTGTTTTAAAGTGGATTTCGCCACCTTTATTTAAGATCTTTTCATATTTATTTAAAAACGTTTTATACGTTAAACGACGTTTCTCATGTCGATTTTTTGGCCAAGGGTCGGTGAAGTTAATAAATAAACGAGCAATTTCCCCTTCAGCAAAAAAAGCTAAAAGCTCCTCAACATCTTCATTTAGAAATTTTACATTTGGTAATTCTGCTTCTTTTACTCTTTCCATCGCAGTTATAAGCACACTGTCATACTTTTCTATACCAATAAAATTTATATGAGGGTGGGCCTGTCCCATACCCGTTAAAAATTGGCCTTTTCCTGTTCCTACTTCAACATAAATGGGGTTATCGTTGCCAAATACAGAATTCCATTTCCCTTTTGATTTCTCTGGTGCAGCCATCACGATATGAGGATGGTTCTCCATTTCTTCCTTTGCCCATGGTTTATGACGCAAACGCAAAATTCATCACCTCTTTATATTCACTCAAAACTGTATTATAGCTCTTTCTTGTTAAAATGTATATCTTCTTTACTCAACTTTCGCAGCGTATAATTGACCCTTATCCGTTGATAGAGATTGACTTTAGGGCGATGCCATACTCAAATTGACTTTACATGAACGGTTCAATCGTTGACAGCCTGAACACATCTCTTAGTAGACTGTTGAAGGAAACTGTGCAGTAAAATAAAGAGCTTCGGCTGTCGCTCCCAAAACCATACTCCGCGTCCTGCGGGAACCTGGCGAGCCTCCTCGGCAAGCCTTGCGGGGTCTCGCTCCACGGTTTATTCCCGCGGGAGTCTCCGTATGGTTTTGTCCGCTAAGTGTCGTTGAGTTGCTTGATGATATGGCCATTCTCAATCAGCTATTTCTAACGTAGAAGGACCTTCTTCTTCACTTTGTTGGTTATGGAACTAAATAGGTCGTTGCCACCTATTTTTTCCTAAGTCTGTAGTCATAAAAAGACAGGATAAACAAGCTCGATCATCTAGCTAATGTACAGAGCATCAACACGGATTTGTTTACAACTGGAACGGAATGAGTCATGGAAGGAGAAAAATCACTCTCAAGCTACTGTACTTTGAAGTCATGACTGTTTTTTATTCAATGAGAAAACTGAACCTAGATTCGATTCCATTATCTAGCGGACAAACAGACACGGAGACTCCCGCAGGAATAAACCGTCCAATGAGACCCCGCAAGCGTGAAACGCTGAGGAGGCTCATGAGGTTCTCGGCAAGGACGCGGAGTGTCTGTTTGGGAGCGACAGCCGAAGAGCATTGTACATTGTCTATTTTTTCTTAATGCACAGTTTATCCGTTTTGTGTGATAGTACGTTCTCGCTTTTCAAACATGTCAAGGGCATTTGTTTAAGAGCTTCCTTTTCGCTCTGCCAACTCGTTGAACGGGTTTTCTCAATGCGAAAGTTGAGTTCTTTATAAGTAACCTTTCAAATGAGAATCGTTGTATATATTTTTCAACAAAAGCTTATCCTATTCCTATAAAAGAAACTAGAACAAAAGGAGATAATCATATGCCGTTAACAACTGAACATAAGCTTGGATTACTAATGGATCTCCTCCAAAATGAAGTTAGTGAGCAGTACATGACCAGCCACGAAAAACAGCAATTGCTTGAATTATTAATAACGCTTAAAAATGAAAGTACGCTAAAAGAAGAAACGTTGCAGACAATTAATGAAATACAAGGTTATTCATTTGACCATCCTTGGCCACATGCCGATGTAGAAAATTGGTTAAATACATTTCAAAACCAAATAAACCAATAAAACTACAGTTCTCGACACGATTTCCCCGGAAATATTTTCTTTCAACGATGCTACTCCTTTATTTCAACAAAAAAGCTCTTCCTTATGAAAAGGAGAGCTCTTTGTTTGTTTTATTTCAAAAAAGTGATTAAATATCGTTTCATCTCTTCTGCTTGTTCATATTCAGCTCTTTCAAGATGCCAAATAATCGATGCAATTGATTGAGAAATCACATACCATTGCATTCTTTCTTGTAATGAATCCCCTAAATCGAGGCCGTATTGTGCGATCCAATCATTCCAATCTTCCTTGCTAATATATGTATGCAATAGCAAACCAAGATCAAGAGCAGGATCCGCTACAATCGCTCCATCCCAATCGATTAAATACAGTTGGTCTTCTTCTGTTAGCATCCAATTATTATGATTAATGTCTGAATGACAAACGACATAATGCTCGTAATCAATGTCTGGCAATTTCTCTTCTAAATAGTTCATCCCTTGTTTAATCGGCTCATCGACTATATCAAAAAGTTGCAATTGCAATCTTAAGTTCTCATAAATAACATCAGGTGTTAATGGTTCATTGCCAATCCGCTTAAACATATCTAATAATTCACTTGAACCATGAATTTTCCCTAACAAATTAGCAACCATTTCTTTCTTCATTTCATAAGACTTTAATTCCCTACCATGCACCCAGCGTTGAGCTGTCACAACATCGCCATTTTCTAAACGCTTTGTCCAAAGTAATTTCGGAACAATGCCTTCAGCAGAAAGTACTGCTAAAAAAGGTGATGAATTGCGTTTCAAAAAAACTTTCTGGTCACCTTGCTGGGCTATATATGCTTCTCCAGTTATACCACCAGCTGGCTTCACCTTCCAGCCTTCTCCTAAGAACATTTCCAACCAATTCACCCTCAATTTCATTAACTTTCTTCCCAATCTCAAACACACTTTATAAGTATAGCTTATTTTTGCTTAAACTACCTTAAAAAAATTTATTTTTTCTTTATTCAAACACAACTGAGCAGAGCTACAGCTATGTACTCTGCTCTGCCCAAATAATTTATAGTTTTACACAAACAACTGTAGAAAGAGGGTTCACTTCTAAGCTCTCTCCGTTGAATGTATACAATGGTATCAGAGATGCGGCTTGCTCGTCAACGACAACCTGCCAATTTCCATAGTCAAAAGAGAACTGTTTTTTGTGCATACTTGCATTAAAAATCACGATAATGTCCTTCCATTCCCCGTATTGTTCTACTTCTTTTAACATAAAGGCTAAACAACCTTCACTTGTTTTTAGCCATTTAATATGTTCAAAAATCTGTTTGTACGTTGGCAATCTAAAAGCACCATGGGCTTTACGAACCGCGATTAACCCTTTTACAAATTCAACATTGCCTCGGTACTCATAACAGCGTTCCCAATCAAATTGATTGATAAAATCATCGGCATTGTACGAATTCTCATCCCCGTATTTTGTGCGGAAAAATTCCTGTCCTGCATGTAAAAATGGAATACCTTGTGATAATAAGACAAGTGCACTTGCTAAACGGTGCCGCTTCATTCTTATCGAGTTATCTTCCTTCGTACTTCGTTCAAGTTTATCCCATAAAGTATGGTTATCATGGGCCTCAACATAATGAATCGCCTGTTGCGGGGAGTGAAATAGTTCTGGGTTACCTAAAACCCCAGACATTAATAGCTGCATATCAATCTGTGCTCCATGGATAAATCCTTGTGCAGTTATCGCAAAAGTACTTCCTTTAATCACATCACGAAAATTATCTTCAAAAAAAGCAAGGTCAGGAATTTGTTTCGCTTGTGATAAAGTTGCCCTCTTTTCAACAGGATAAGCGGTCGCTAAATCCCACCCTTCCCCTAATAAAAGAGCGTTTGGTTTTCTTTTTCTCACTTGGCAAGCGACTTGTTTCATTGTTTCAATATCAATAATCCCCATTAAATCAAAACGAAAACCATCGACATCATATTCTTCAAGCCAGTAAGTGACACAATCAACGATAAATTTTCGAACCATTTTTCTTTCTGTCGCTAAATCATTCCCTACACCCGTCCCATTGCTAAGTTGCCCATTAGGACTAATGCGAAAATAATAACCCGGAACAAGCTGCTCAAAATCAGATTGCTCTTGAATATACACATGATTGAAAACCACGTCTAAGATTACTTTCAAATTGTTTTGATGAAGAGTTGCGATCATTTCTTTTAACTCACTCAATCTTGTATATCCGTGGTAAGGATCGGTAGCATAACTACCTTCTGGGGCAAAATAGTGAACGGGATCATAACCCCAATTGTACTGCTTTTGCCAATTGGCTTCATCAACACTGCCAAAATCATTTACGGGCAAAAATTCTACATGAGTGATGCCAAGCTGTTTCAAATAATCTAACCCTGAGCGAATCCCTTGGATCGTAACCGTATTTTTTTCCGTTAAGCCTTCATACTTCCCCTTAGCCACGATTCCATTATTTCTTCCAATCGTAAAGTCACGAATATGAAGTTCATAAATAATCGCATCTTGATTTGTAACCGGAAGACTATAGACTGGCCAATCATTTGGATCAGTTTTTCTCAAATCACCAATCATCGCCTTTTGTCCGTTGACCGTAAGCATTTTTGCATATGGATCATTTGCTTTTCTCCACTCCCCATTTATCAACACTTCAAGTTGATAAAAGAATAATTCAAAATCTCCCTCTAGTGTCGTCCTCCATACTCCTTTTTCTGTTCGTATTAGTGGAATAATCTGATTTTTATCCCCGTTCCAATCATTCGTTAACAGTAACTTCACTTCATTAGCAGTAGGAGCCCAAACAGCAACCGACGTTTTTTCTTTATGATAATGAACACCTAAATCATCGCCTGGATAATAATATAGTTGATCGAATAACTCGGTTCGAACAAGCGTCGGGGAAATTCCAATAACGGCTTTATCTTCATTTAATTGCAGATAACTTATTTGACCTAATATATATGGCTCTTCTAACTTTAGGATTAAACGATTTGCACCAATGCTTTCTATAAAAAATGAAAGCTGTTGATGTGTATCACTTTTTATGTGAAGAGAATTTATATCTTCCATTTCAATATTTTTTTAAATTCAGCCTCTATAGTAAAGAAGTCTATTAGTTGTACATTTTTTAAAATCGTTTGACTGATAAGTGGTTTAGCTTGGTCCATCCATTCGACCCCTTTCGAGAGCATTCTAATCTTTCTGTCAATCTTCAATACTATCAGCATTACCTATGAACTTACTTTTAAACCAAAACGTTCTCTGATTTTCCATGAATAAACCTACTTGTTTTAATTAACGGAAAGCAAAGAATTATTACATTCTTCAAAACTAATGCTAGGCAAAAGAAAGATATTCCCTTAAAATAAGAAGGTCAAAGTGTGGGGTTAATTTATCCACACTTTATCTTTATGATCGGAGGAAGTGTAATGCTAAAAGAAACAACCACGAAACGAGTTCGTCTTCTCGTTTCATGTAAAGACCGAGCTGGTATCGTTTCAGCTATCTCAACTTTTCTATACAATCATGGTGCCAATATTGTCCAATCAGATCAATATTCAACAGACCCCATTGGTGGGATGTTTTTTATGCGGATCGAATTTGATTTACCCCCTAAAAAGAGCTCTTTTGAAAAATTAAAAGAGGAATTTATAGAGATTGCGGAAAACTTTTATTTAGATTGGAAAATGTCATTAGCAAATCAAAAGAAAAAGATGGCCATCTTTGTATCAAAAGAGGATCATTGTTTAATGGAACTGTTATGGAAATGGAAAGCAGGAGAATTGAATGTCGACATTCCTCTTGTTATTAGCAACCATACGAACAACCAACAAGCCGTTGAAGCATATGGGATTCCCTATCATTATATTCCGGTAACTAAGGATACAAAACAACAATCCGAACAAAAAGCAATTAATTTAATTAAAGAAGCAAATATCGATTTTTCTGTCTTAGCAAGATATATGCAAATTTTATCCCCTACATTTGTCCAAGCTTTTCCACACCAAATCATTAACATTCATCACTCTTTTTTACCTGCTTTTATTGGAGCCAATCCTTATGCAAAAGCATTTGAACGTGGTGTAAAGCTAATTGGAGCAACAGCTCATTATGTAACAAATGATTTAGATGAAGGACCGATTATTGAACAAGATGTATTAAGAGCCAACCATCGCTATTCAACGGAACAACTTCGAGTCGCTGGGCGGAATGTCGAACGAATCACTTTAGCAAGAGCAGTTCAATGGCATATCAACGACCAAGTCATTGTTTATGGTAATAAAACCGTCGTCTTTTCATAAAAGAATCAAACGAAAAAAGCAGATGGTCGATTGTATAACCGACCATCTGCTTTCATTTGAGGTTAGCCTCTTTTTTCGTGTAACGTTTGTAATTCTAAATTGATATAAGTAAACTCTTCATCACTCATATCTTGTTCCAAAACAATAAGCTGACCACCAGTTTGTGCTTCTGGTAATAAATGCTCCCCGTTCTTTTTAATCCACAAATTCAAAGAGTCCGTTAATCCCTTTTTTGCTTCATAAATGGTATCACCAAAACTGACGCACCCATCTACTCCATTAATTTCAAACATGAACTCAGTTCCACCCATCCAGTTTGGCACGCGCCGAACAGTCCAAGAAAAAACATCTGGTTGAACGATATGAATTTGCTCTGATCTCCCATTAATCATGTAGTCCCTCCTTCAAACCATTCATTCGTTCAGAAAATTACGTTCTATAAAACGTAAAGGAATCCTCCTAATTATGCGTTCATAATGAAGGAGGAGTCTTTAACCTAGCTATATTTTCCATCAATTCCCTACTGCCGGGATATTAAAACCCTTTTTCACATATCTAATAAATGACACATACCAAGTTATTATAAAGATTTTCGTGAAGCTTTTCAAGAATAATATTCACTTTTCAGTCTCCGTAATCTCTTCAACCTCTTCTCCATCTTCCATCACCTTTGTCTGGCAATAAGAGAGAAGTGTACTCGTAATTTGAAACTGTGACTTTTTTAATGGAGACGGGTGTTTAATTAACTTTTCTTTCCATAGCTTAAAATTACGTTTATCGACAAACTCAACCTTTGAGCCTTTTAGTTTATTATCAATAATACTATTTGGCGATAGTACGACTTTACGAATTTCCGTATGTAAGTTTTTTTGCTTTATAATTTGCTGGACAATTTTTTCCATCCGTGTTAATTCCAATAACGGACTAAGCCTTTTTTTCTTTTTTATGAATATACTCTATCCAAAACCGCTCCGAACTTGCTTCAAATACACTTAAATCTTCACCATTTAGAATCGTCAGGCATAGAATTTCAGTTGGGCTTATAAGGAGAATTTCAAATTCAATTTCTGCATTTTTGAGATAAAAAATCGGTTCATAAAAGAGAAAATAGTTTTCCGGAATATCAATACAGAATTGCTTCAGCCATTTATCCTGGAAAAAACCTTCATCCAAATTAGAACGTTCACCTAAAGATGAGCTTGCCCATGTTATTTGTGATTCAAACACCGAATTTAAATATTCCTGTCTTTTTTTCTGTAACGAATCGTCTAATGACCTAAAATCATCTTTTTCTAAAAAAGGGGCTTCTTTTATTTTCCACGATTTTATCGAGTTCCAAATGGGATGCTGTAACCATTTATTAAGAAGCTTTTGTTGTGGTGCTTCATCTGGTTCGATTTCTTCTAAACGATTTTGAGCTTGTTCCCATTCAGCTTTAATATAATACCAACGCTCTTTTTTCATCCGAGTAAATTGGCTTGAGTAATGATTTAAATCAATTTGGTAACGAGAAACATAATCAGATAACTTTACTAAATGAGCCATAGGCTCCCTCCCTCAATCGAGCGATATCTCTGTCTTTTAAAGTTTACCTATTATATCGGCCAATCTTTCCTTCCTTCAATAGATTTTTTTAAGGGAAAAGTCGCAATCACTTCATATTTAGGTATTCTCTTTATATTCGTTTGAAAGAAACAAAATTCGGTTACAGACCAGCTCCATATTTTTTCTAGTTTTGACGGTGGCTCATAGTCAAAGGAAGCATCCCACCTCCTTGCCAGTGTAATATGAGGAGCAAACGGGCGCCTATCTACTTCATAATCAAATCGTTCACATATATTGGCGATAAGCTGTTGGTTATTAACTAAAGCGGATTCCTTTAAAACATCCTTAAAAAAAATACGTGGTTTAGCTACTTGACCAAAGGTTCCAGCTTTCCCTAACGTCAGCTGAAATGGAGCTAGTTGAGTTATCTCTAAGTAGAGTTGATTGATTAAAGTTTGTTTCTTTTCATCCTCACAAGCTCCCAGAAAAAAAAGAGTCAAATGATAATCTTCAGGATGAACCCATCTTTGAAACGGGTAACTATCTTTTAACGATTGTGTATACTGATTAAGCACTGATTTGATCTCAGCTGGTAGGTCAATCCCGATAAAATAATGTTTTAAGTTCATTTTACCCTCCACGACTAAGCTTTTTATAACATCTATACACTATCCTTAACCTAACTCTTTTTGAACATCCCCTTTTACGTATGATAAAATAAAAGGACTGAATAAAAGAGGAAGTGAAAATATGAAAGTTGTTTCAAATATGGCCGAATTGATAGGTGAAACACCTTTAGTTCGCCTCAACCGGATCACAAATCCAAATGGTGCGACCGTGTATTTAAAAATGGAAATGCAAAACCCGAGCGGCAGTGTAAAAGATCGAGCTGCTTGCCAAATGATTGTGGAAGCCGAACAAAATGGTCACTTGAAGCCTGGCTCCACTATTATTGAGCCTACATCCGGAAATACAGGCATCGGCTTAGCAATGAACGCTGCGGCTCGTGGATACCGTGCGATTATTGTGATGCCTGATACAATGTCAAAGGAACGAATCAATTTATTAAAAGCATACGGAGCTGAAGTGATTTTAACTGAAGGTGATAAAAAGATGCCCGGTGCGATTGATAAAGCGTATAAGTTACATAATGAAATTAAAGATAGTTTTTTGCCCATGCAATTTGAAAATGAAGCCAATCCAAATGCCCACCGTCAAACAACGGCTATTGAAATTAAAGAAGCAATGGACGAGCTCCAGAAACCTTTATCAGCTTTTATTGCCGCTTCCGGCACAGGTGGTACGATTACAGGAACTGGTGAAGAGTTAAAGAAATTTTACCCTAAATGTACCGTTCATGTTGTTGAACCAGCTGGCTCACCAGTCTTATCAGGTGGCAGACCGGGTCCACACAAATTAGTTGGAACGAGCCCTGGATTCATTCCACCGATTTTAAATCAAAATGTTTATGATGACATTTTTAAAATTGAAGATGAGGATGCTTATCAAACAACAAGAGAGCTCGCTAAAAAAGAAGGAATATTAGTTGGGCCATCTTCAGGTGCTGCTTGTTTTGCCGCGATGAGGGTAGCTGAAAAGTTATCTCCAGATGAAATCGTTGTGGCGATTGCTTGTGATACAGGCGAACGTTATTTATCAACCGATTTGTTTGATTTCGAACAAGAATAAGATTTTTATAGAATTTATCGTTCTACTTCACTTGCAGAGAGCGCTCTCTACACAGAATTTATGCCAATAGTAAGTGAATTCCATATAAGCGGGCTGTCCCAAAAATCATGAAAATGAGCTTTGAGGGTTCAGCCTTTTTAAATATTATAAAAGTGAAAGGAGAGAGACACCACTCCCCTTCATTCATTATTTCGCCAATTCGTAAAAAGCCTCTGCGTAGATGGCCGTCATTTTGATGAGATCATCAATAAGAATATGTTCGTCCTTCTGATGGGCAAGATCTTCCCTTCCTGGAAATTGGGCCCCAAAAGCGACTCCTTTTTTTAAGGCACGTGCATATGTGGCCCCACCTGTTGAAAGTAATGTCGCTTTTTCACCAGTTTGCCGCTCATATACATTTTGTAAAATTTTGATTTCTGGTTCATCTTCTGCCACATAATTCGCTTCCATTTTGCTTTTGATCTCACACTGTACCATTAACGTCTCTAATGTATTTTTCAACTTAAAAAATACTTCATTTAATTCGACTTCAACTGGGCAACGAATATTCAACCCCACTGTCGCATCTTCATCTTGTTCAAAGCTAAATGTTCCCGCATTCACCGTCAGAGCCCCGGAAATACGATCACTTACAGCTATCCCTAAAGCCTCTCCTCTCTCGTCAAGTTGCTGAGTAATAAACGACAAATAGTTTTTAGCACGCTTTTGCACCGGCCATTTTAATAAAAAAGGAGCAAGAATTTTTGCCGCGTTGATTCCTTTTTCTGGTGTAGAGCCATGGGCAGAGATTCCTTTTATCGATATTCGAACTTCATCTTTTACGATTTCATATGAACCAATATGTTTTTCTTGTTTAAGCCATTGTTCAAACTGGGCACACACGGATTGCTGCTCCACTTCACTTTTCACGACTAAAATCGCTTCCGCATAATCAGGAACCATATTCAAACGTTCCCCTGCTCGAAAGGTTTGTAAAACCATTTGCGACTCCTTCATTTTTGCTAAGCTCGCTTCTTCTTTTTCAAAACTTAGTTTCAAATCAAGTAAGCCTTTCTCCGCATGAATAATCGGAAAATCGGCATCTGGTGCAATTCCAAAGCTCGGCATTTCCTCATGTTGACGGTAATAATCGACACAGCGCCAGTCACTTTCTTCATCGGTTCCAATAATCATTCGAATCCTTTTAGATAAAGCTAAGCCACTCTCTTTAATGATTTTCATTGCATAATACGCGGCCATCGTCGGTCCTTTATCATCCATCGCCCCTCTTGCATAAATACGCCCATCACGTATTTGAGCAGCAAACGGAGGAGAGCTCCAACCATTACCCGCTGGAACAACATCTAAATGACACAGGATACCGATCATTTCCGTTCCTGTTCCTAATTCAATGATTCCAGCGTAACCATCCACATTTTTTACAAAAAATTCATCTTTTTCCCCAATTTTTAATAAATACTGTAATGCTTCATCAATTTGCTGACCAAATGGCTGGGTTTCATTAGCTGTTGATTCCTTTAATATGCTTGGGATTTGAAGGAATTTCTGTGTTTCAGTAATCAGATCTTCTTGTCTATTTTTTGCTTCATTTAACCAATTTATTGTTGACATTTTTAATCTCCTTGTCAGTCAATATATCAAAACTTTTGATTGTTTTTTAAAAATAGTGTACACTATAAGCAAACGAGGGAAATTGATGTTTAATTTCAATCTAAATCAATATTTACATTTCCATATCCCTACACCATGCTCTAATAGTCTTAACAGAGAATTTTCTTATTATTATGGAACACCCGGTTGCTTTGTTTTAAGTAGCAACTTGGGAAGACGTGTAATCAGTATCCCTTGTCACTAATTTCCGGTCAATTAGTCATCAGTCTGCATGTCGTAGCCACTTGCTACATACACATTTTAGTAAAGACTCGACTTAATTAAGAAAGAAGGAGTGATTTTTTGAATACTTCAACTGATCGTATGCTGACTCGTATTAAATCCATTTACCTCTACATCAAACAAAGGGGAACCGTCACGACGAATGAATTGGTTGAAGAGTTCGGGATTACGCAACGGACGATCCAACGAGATTTAAACGTATTAGAGTATAACAAGCTTGTTGAAAGTCCTACACGAGGAAAATGGAGCGTTACAAAAAAGAAGATCCGCATATCATAATTATATCAGGTATAGAAACCCAGTCTTATTGTAGAGGCTGGGTTTCACCGTTCTATGAGCCACTCCATTTCCTGTCCTGTTAATTCTCTGTAAGCTCCAGGTTTTAACGTTTGGTCTAATTCCAATTTACCAATTTTTATTCGTTTTAAATCAACCACTTCTTTTCCAACCGCGATAAACATCCGTTTAACTTGATGAAACTTCCCTTCTGTTATCGTCAAAGAAATCTGTGAATAAGAACCTGCTTCAAGTATCGTTAAATCAGCTGGTTTTGTTACATAACCGTCTTCCAATTTAACCCCCTTAGCAAAGGCTTCAATATCCTCTTCTGTCACTTTTCCTTTTATTTTTGCTATATAAGTTTTCTCCACATGTTTTCGCGGAGACATGAGTGAATGTGAGAAATTTCCGTCATTTGTAATTAACAATAAGCCTTCTGTATCCTTATCCAACCTCCCTACCGGAAATGGTTCATAAATACGAATTTCATCAGCTGATAATAAATCAATCACTGTTTTATGCTCGTCATCCTCTGTTGCTGAAATGACTCCTTTTGGTTTATTTAACATAAAATAAATATTTGGTTTATACGTGACAACCTCATCACCAATTACAACTTCATCTCGACTCGGCTCCACTTTAGCTGCTCCATCTTTTACTAAGCTACCATTTATTTTCACAAACCCTTTTTTTAAAAGCAGTTTGACGTCCTTTCTTGAGCCATAGCCCATATTCGCCAGTAGTTTATCTAATCGAATCATTGCTTTTCTCCTGTTCTAATTGTTCCTTAATCTTTTTCGCAAAGCCTCCCAAATCACCTGTAAAATAGGCTTTATTCACGCCAGAGATGATTTGTTTTGCACTACTTTCAAATAATTCCTGTGGTAAACCTTGTTCCTGCCATTGTTGTTCAAATGATTGAATCAATTGCAAAGTCATTTTAGTCGCAAGCTGATTCGCTCTTTTGGTATCACTCTCTGTCCCAATCACAATCCGTACTTCTGAAGAAAATAATTGCTTTAGCGTTTTTTCAAAAAACGCACTCTCTTTTGGAAGCACGAGCGTCATTTCTTTTTGAGCCATAGCCTCTTTTGCATGACCAGCTAATTTACATGCGATTATTTTATCAAAAGAACACCATTTTCGCACTTCGGCACTCATTAAAGCGGTTGCCATATGAATAATTTCAACATCTGCTTGTAAAACACCCTTCATTTCAGCAAAAAAATCAGCATACCCTTCTTTAGGCAAACAAAGAAAAAGTCTCGTCGCTGCTCTTAACTCTTCTTTTGACCAATAACGAGCAAATGAATACCTCTGCTGTAGTTGCAAAGCGGTTTGTTCATTCCGACTATATATAGCGACCGTCTCGTTCTCTCTCCAAAAGGATAATAATGTTTCAGCCAGTCTCCCTGAGCCAACAATCACATTCAAAATCATTCACTCCTTTTCAGTCGATGAAAAAGAAAGAGCTGTTAATCTTTTGATTAGCAACTCTACTCCAATTCATCACTTTCAAACATATAATGTTTTGTTCTCATGTTGACATTCATGACGATACCCATTGCAATCATATTCGTCAAAAGGGCACTACCTCCATAACTGATAAAAGGTAGAGCAAGTCCAGTAATCGGCATTAAACCAACCGTCATCGCAATATTTTGGAAAATTTGAAACACCATTAAACCGATAATACCAGCAACTAAATAAGTTCCATATAAATTGTTACACGTTAAAGCAATGATAACCATCCGGTAAAATAACAAGAAATAAGTAACAAGTAAAATGGTCGCTCCAATAAAACCAAATTCCTCTCCAATTACGGTAAAGATAAAATCGGTATGAATTTCAGGGATCCGATCACTTTGTGTTTGGACCCCTTGCAAATAGCCAGCACCATACAGCTGTCCAGCACCAATTCCTTTTAATGCTTCAACCAGTTGAAATCCTTCGCCACTTGCTGTACCACGGGGGTCTAACCAACCATATATCCGACTCAACTGATGATCTTTAATAAAAATGTTAAAAAGCTCAAAATGGTTATTATGAAGCCAAATAAGTGCTCCCAATCCAGAAACGACTAATGCGACTAATGCTAAGATAATGCGCCAACCGATTCCCGAAACAATAATCATCGTAGCAATGACAGCGGCTATTACAAGTGCCGTTCCTAAATCTGGTTGTTGTAATACTAAAAAGAATGGTGGCAAACCGACCGCTAAAATTTTTGCTAAGATAATTAAATCCGTCTTAATATCATAACTTCGTCTAGCCACTGTAATTTTGTATAAAAGGTGGGCGAGAGCAAGTACGACAAACACCTTCATTAACTCAGAAGGTTGAATCGTTGTCACTCCTAAATTCAACCATCTCGTCGCTCCATTGCGTTCAATTCCTAAAGGGGTCTCAACAAGTACTAATAAAATCATTCCAACAATATATAATGGAGCCGAAAAATTCTTAAACAAATCATAATCAAGAACCATCATTACGCCCATTACGACAAAACTAGCCGCATAAAGCATCAATTGTCTTTGTACATAATACATAGGATCGACACTATATTGACCTGCCGCGCTATATATCGCTAATAAACTAAAACACATAAGCACAAACAACAAAAACAACGTTGTGTAATCAATTTGTTGTAGGCTTGATTTTTGCTCTTTCATTGTCTCCTCCAATTGAAACAACTAACAATCTATCTTAAGCTGGAACTTGTTCGTCCAGTTGTCCTTTTAACCGTTGTTGTCTTATATTATTTCTCGAGATATTTGCAACAATCGCTAAACCAATAAAGCTTACAAGTAGCGAAGAGCCTCCGTTACTAAGCAATGGAAGAGGCACACCTGTAATCGGTAATAGGCCTGTAACCGCTCCTACATTAAAGACAATTTGAATCGCCAATTGAAAAGATATCCCAAAAGCGAGCAAACTTCCAAATGGGGACTTACACCTTGTCCCAATTACAACTCCACGGAAAATGATAATCGAATAACAAATAAAAACAAATAACACACCGAAAATCCCTAATTCTTCTGCAATAATCGCCAAAATAAAGTCCGTATGGGCTTCTGGTAAATAAAGCAGCTTTTGCACACTTTGCCCAAGACCTGTTCCACTTAAGCCACCATGGGCGATAGCAATATAAGATTGAATAAGTTGATACCCATCCCCCCACATTTCTGCAAAGGGATCCGTAAAGGAAGTAATTCGCTGCATTCGATAATCTTCAGAGCGAACAAAAAAGATAAACAGGACGGCTCCTACAGCTAAGAGTCCAAATAAATGACGAAATCTCGCCCCTGAAAAGAAGGCAAGTAAAATCGCCACAATCATGATCGATGTCGCTGTTCCTAAATCTGGTTGCAACATAATTAAACCAAAAATCACACCGACCATAATAAGCGGAGGCATTACGCCCGTTAAAAATTTATCAATGTAAGCTTGTTTTTGTGTATAAACTTGAGCCAAGTAGATGATAACCCCGAGCTTTACAAACTCTGAAGGCTGAATGACACCTAACCCAGGCAAGCGAATCCAACGTTCAGCACCACTTACCGTATGACCAATACCTGGCATCTTTACTAAAATTAATAAAATAATCGAAACGACAATAACGATTACGGATAATTTCCGATAAAAACGATAGGGGAAATGCATCACAAATAAAAATACGAGTGACGCCAAGCCAAACCACATCACCTGTCTTTTGATAAAATAATAGGGGTCTTGAAGATTCTGATCGGTATAAGCTAACACATAGCTTGCACTAAAAACCATAAGAAGGCCGAAAGCTGATAACAGGAGTATGGTTATAATTAAAGTCCAATCATTATCTTTCCAAAAAGAGTATTTCATTTCATCCCCAACTTTCCCTAGCCTTTTTTCTATGTATCGCTAGTGCGTTGCAAGCTTAATTATAGCAAACGTTCCTCTAATTCAAAAGAGCCATTCCCTGTCAACAAATGTCTATTTTTTTACCAAAATGTATATTTTACGCCCCTTCTGATGAAGGGGCGCTGTAATTTTACAAGATTTTCGTTGTTCATTCACGATGACGCTGTTTTTTATAATTTAATAAATCAAATCGGTCTCCGAGTATTTGACCTGCTAAACGCGAGCGAACCGCTAAAAAGAAGTAAAGAATTACACCCACTGCTACTCCTACAAGCATGACTAGAAAGCTATTAAATCGGCTCGTTAAAGGGAAGAATAATTGCATCCCTTCATTAACAATCCAAACACCAACTGCCATAACTCCAGAAAAGATTGAAATAAGGAGCAACCTTTTTAAAATAAAGCCATAATGAAAATTAGCATAATGTCCAATCGCCCAGACATTAATCCCGATCGCCACAAGAAAACCTAGATAACTAGAAATAATAGCTCCATATTCTCCAAAAAGGATAATAAACAAATAGTTCGTAGCCAACTTAAACAATAATCCAATAATTAACGCGATAACGGCAAATTTTTGGCGATTCATTCCTTGTAAAATTGCACCTGTTACAGCAAAAAGAGAAAATAAGAGCGTAATCGGACCATAAGAACTTAAAATCGCCCCACCTAATACCTCATTGTCATAACCATAAAGGGAAATATAAATGCTTTCCCCTAATGTCGCCATCCCAACAGCAGCCGGGAAAGAAATAAACAAAATGATTTGATAGGTTTGCGTAATTTGTTTTTGTAAAGTGATTTGATCATTATTCGTAAACGATTTTGTAATCGTCGGAACGAGCGTGATCGATAATGCTGTTGCGAGTGCCATTGGAATAAGCACGACCTTATGAACTGTTCCAGTAAAAATCCCAAAGAAAGAATTAGCCTCTTCAAATCCAATTGCACTCAATCCAGCCTTTACAGTAAATAAATCGATAAATTGAAACAAAGGAATAGCCAAACCAACAAAGGATAAAGGCAATGCATAAGAGATTAATTCCTTATACATATCCTTTAGTTTCATTTCGTGGCGAACTTTTGTAGACTCAACTTTCTCGATAATTGCTTTTCTCCGTTTAAACCAGTAATAAATTAAAACAACTAAACCACCAATCGCTCCTACAAAGGCTCCGAATGTGGCAAATCCTACAGCTAGTACCAGGTTGCCATTGCCAACATTCATCACTAAAAAAGCGGCCGCCAAAATAAAACAAATTCTTACAATTTGTTCCAAAACTTGCGAAACACTCGTTGGTCCCATTGACTGAAAGCCTTGAAAATACCCACGTATAATCGCCATTAAAGGTACTACAATCAAAGCAAAACTAACCATTCGAATCGCAAAAATGATATCATCTAATGTAAATTTATCAATCCCAGCTGCGGCTTCAGGGGAAATATATGGAGCCATAATTGGAGCCAATAAGAACAAAAGTAAAAAGGCGATAAAGCCTGTTATCGACATTAAGATTAAGCCTGAGCGAAAAAGACGATAACCTGTTTCATAGTCATCCAATGCCTGGTATTTAGAGACGAACTTTGAGACCGCTAGAGGAACTCCAGCCGTTGCTAAACTAAGCATCACCGTATACGGAATATAACCAAATTGATACAGACCAATTCCATCCGAACCTACTATATGATTAAAAGGAATAATATAAATAAAACCAAGGATTTTTGAAATCAATGTTGCCGCGGTTAACACCATCGTTCCACGTAATAATTTTGAATCTGCCATCCGTTCCTCCTATGCTTCTCTCGATACCCTTGTCGATTAAAATATTTAAATGAGATTATCCTTCCATAATCTTCACATAGTAAGTACGATGACGTGGTCCATCAAATTCGCAAAAATAAACGCCTTGCCAAGTACCTAAAATAAGTTTTTCTTTTTCAATAATGATCGTTTGAGAACTACCAACCGTACTTGCCTTTAAATGAGCGGCGGAATTGCCTTCCATATGACGATATTTTGAATGCAACCATGGATACACTTCGTCTAATCTCATTAACATATCATGCTTAACATCCGGGTCCGCATTTTCATTTATCGTAATACCAGCTGTCGTGTGCGGACAATAAACAGTAACTAAACCATTTTTCACTTTTGACTGGGAAACAAGTTTTTCAATTGCTTTTGTTACATCAATCATTTCATCACGGTTATTGGTTTGAATACTTTGTTTGATTAACATTTTTATTGCCTCAACTTCCTTTTATTTATGGAGCACTTCATTGTTATACATTTTATACATCTTTGACTATACTACTGAACTTTCTTCTTTTCAAATAAATTCAGGTGGAGAGAGAAGAAAGCTGCCAATAAAAAAAGGTGGCTCATTCTTTAATTCAACGTAAAAAAGCTTGCCGACCACCTTAAAAATGAGGATTAGTCAACAAGCTAAGGGCAGATTTTGAATTCTTAATCGACCATCATTCCACTTCATCAATTAAAATTAACGTAAAATACTCCTCAAGGGCACTTGATATAGTGTTAACAATCTCTTTTCTTTTTTGTTCATCTAACAACATCACTCGATCATTCCAATTACTTAAAAAACCTAACTCTACGATAACAGAGGCCGTTTCCGTATGATTCATCAAATAATAATTTTTTCCTTTAATCGGATTCCGCTCCGTTTGATAATAACGATTTAAATGATTTTGGATAACCTCAGCTAAAAATAAACTTTTATCGCTTTTTTGATAAATGACAACTGGACCGTGGGCTCGATTGTTTTTCGCCCAATTCACATGTAAACTAAGAAAAATTTTCGGCTTTAAAGAATTAACGATCATCGTCCTCTGTAACAAGTCCTTTTGATGCCTACTCGTTTTTCTTCCAATATAATCATCACTTAAAGCGTAATCATGAATACGTGTAATGGCCACGTGGTAGGAGTCAGCTTTTAATTCTTTATATAATTCTAATCCAAATTGAAGATTAATTTCTTTTTCAAGAATTCCTTTAATCGTTGTTCCTCCATCCACTCCACCGTGTCCTACATCAATGACTACATCATATGTTGGCTTCCAATAAGCATTAACAGTTTTTGCATACATAAAAGGAAAAACGATGACAAAGAAAAACAGAAGCCAAAGGTGAACTCTCACATTTTTAACTCCTTACCTATTTGATGATCCTATTTTTTATAAAGAACAGTCGATCTATTCATATAAAATGACAAATCCATCAAAAGATGTATGTAAGGATAGCTCAAGGTTCATTCTGATGATATGATTAAGAACGATATTAATTTGAGCATAGTCGTTTATGTATGAAAAATAACCTGGCTCATAAATAAAAGGGTGAAAGAAATGTATGATGTCATCATAATCGGCGGTGGTCCATCTGGTTTAATGGCCTCCGTTGCTGCTTCTACATATGGAGCAAAAGTTTTATTAATTGATAAAGGCGATAAGTTAGGAAGAAAATTAGCCATTTCCGGCGGAGGGCGTTGTAATGTAACCAACCGAATGGAAAGAAAACAGCTAATTGAACATATCCCTGGAAACGGTAAATTTATGCATAGTCCATTCTCTATATTTGATAATGAAAACATCATTACTTTTTTTGAGGATTTAGGGATTAAGTTAAAGGAAGAAGATCGCGGACGAATGTTTCCAGTAAGTGATAAAGCCAAAACGGTTGTTGATGCCTTAATAAATAAAATGATTACATTAGGAGTAAAAGTTCGTACAAACTGTAAAGTAAACGACATTCTTTTTGACGATGAAAAAGTTCACGCTGTTCATTTGCAAGATGGAAGCATAGTCAAAACAAAAAATGTAATTATCGCCTCTGGTGGTAAATCGGTTCCGCATACAGGAAGTACAGGGGATGGATACCCATGGGCCCAAAAAGCGGGTCATACGATTACCGAACTATATCCAACGGAAGTTCCCATCACATCCAATGAACCATTTATTCAAAACAAAACATTACAAGGTCTAGCCTTACGTAATATTGAGCTTTCCGTTATCAACCCAAAGGGAAAAACGATTATTACTCATGAGGGTGACATGTTATTTACCCATTTTGGGCTCTCTGGTCCTGCCGTTTTACGCTGTAGTCAATTTGTTGTCAAAGCCTTAAAAAAATTCAAGACACCTACAGTCGAAATGCAAATCGATTTGATGCCGTCCATGCATCAGGAAGAAGTTTTTCAGAATATAATTAAGCAGCTAAAAAATGAGCCAAAAAAATCCGTTCGGAATGTGCTCAAAGGATTTTTACCTGAGCGATTTTTAACGTTTTTATTTGAGTATTTAAATATTGATGCTAGTCTAACCGCAGCAAGTCTATCACATGAAGACATTCGTAAATTAGCAGCTGCCACTAAACAGTTTTCAATCCAAGTCAACGGCACCTTGTCAATAGAAAAAGCCTTTGTCACAGGTGGAGGCGTTTCAGTAAAAGAAATCGAACCAAAATCGATGCATTCCCGTAAAAAGAATGGTCTTTATTTTTGTGGCGAAGTACTCGATATTCATGGCTATACCGGTGGTTACAACATTACCTGTGCTTTTTCAACCGGATATACCGCTGGGAAATCAGCTGCTGAACGCGTAAAAAGTTAATGAAAATACACGTCACAATTTCGTGACGTGTATTTTTTATTACTCGAGTTTCGCCCACTTTCTTTTTATTTGTAACCTTCCCCCCCTTGGCTGTGAGTTTCATTCCCTATCCCGCATGATTCGCACCCTAATTTGACTCTGCTCGGCTTTTCATTACTTATCCTGGTTTATTCGCACCCTAATTTGGCTCAGCTCAGCTTTTCATTACTTATCCTGGTTTATTCGCATTCGCACCCTAATTTGACTCAGCTCGGCTTTTCATTACTTATCCTGGTTTATTCGCACCCTAATTTGGCACAGCTCGGCTTTTCATTACTTATCTCGCTCTTTTCGCACCCTAATTTGACTCAGCTCGGCTTTTCATTACTTATCCTGGTTTATTCGCACCCTAATTTGGCTCAGCTCGGCTTTTCATTACTTATCTCGCTCTTTTCGCACCCTAATTTACTCAGCACTAATTTTCATTACCTATCCCACCTTATTCGCACCCTAATTTGACTCAGCTCCGCTTTTCATTACCTATCCCACCTTATTCGCACCCTAATTTAACACAGCACAGCTTTTCATTACTTATCCCGCTCTTTTCGCACCCTAATTTGACTTAGCATAACTTTTCATTACCTATCCCGCATGATTCGCAACCTAACCTCCTATCTCCCTCTCCCGCCTCCGAAACACTGTAATTCCCCATCCCAAAAAACAAACAAAAAACGTGTACTAGCCTCAAAACCAGCACACGTTTTTTTATTTATCCAACGACGATATTAACTAATTTTCCAGGGACTGCAATAACTTTGCGTACCGATTTACCTTCTATCGCCGCTTTCACTTTATCATCTTCTAAAGCTAATTCTTGCATTTGCTCACGGTCTGCATCAGCTGGAATCACAAGTTTAGCTTTTACTTTTCCATTGATTTGCACAACCACTTCAATTTCATTTTCAACTAACCAGTTTTCATCATATTCTGGCCACTCCACATAAGCAATTGTTCCTTCATGACCTAACTTATGCCATAATTCTTCTGCTAAGTGTGGCACAATTGGAGCAATCAATTTCACAAAACCTTCCATAATTTCCTTTGGAAGCTCCTTCTGTTTATAAGCCTCATTAATAAACACCATTAATTGGGAAATCGCGACATTAAATCGTAAACCTTCAATGTCTTCCGTCACTTTTTTTACTGTTTGATGATAAACACGAGTTAACGGATCAGAACCGACACAATCTTGAATCGCTTCACTTAAATCACCTGATTGCTCATTAATAAATAAGCGCCAAATTCGGTCTAAGAAACGTCTTGAACCATCTAGACCGTTCGTAGACCAAGCAATCGATGCATCTAATGGTCCCATGAACATTTCGTATAAACGTAACGTATCTGCCCCGTGACTCTCCACGACTTCATCCGGATTTACGACATTCCCTTTTGATTTACTCATTTTTTCGTTGTTTTCCCCTAAAATCATGCCTTGGTTATAAAGCTTTTGGAATGGCTCTTTAGTTGGGACAACACCGATATCGTATAAAAATTTATGCCAGAAACGGGCATATAAAAGATGAAGAACCGCATGCTCCTGACCACCGATATAAATATCCACCGGCAACCATTGTTTTAATTTCTCTGGATCCGCTAAGGCCTCACTATTTTTGGGATCAATATACCTTAAATAGTACCAGCAACTTCCCGCCCAGTTAGGCATCGTATTGGTTTCACGACGTCCCTTTTTGCCTGTCTTTGGATCAACCACTTCTAGCCACTCTAGATTATTGGCAAGTGGGGATTCTCCTGTATCAGAAGGTTTAATTTCAGACATTACAGGAAGAGTTAATGGCAATTCTTCCTCTTTTAACGGGGACATTGTACCATCTTCCCAATGAATAATTGGTATCGGCTCCCCCCAATAGCGTTGGCGGCTAAACAACCAATCACGTAACCGATACGTTACTTTCTTCGTGCCAAGTCCTTTTTCTTCTAACCAGTCAATCATTTTGGAAATCGCTTCTTCTTTCCCTAACCCATCTAAGAAATCGGAATTTACATGTTTTCCATCGCCAACATATGCTTCTTTCGTTACATCTCCTCCTGCCACAACTTCTTGAATCGGTAGATCAAATGTTTTAGCAAACTCATAATCACGCTCATCATGACCTGGAACAGCCATAATTGCTCCTGTTCCATAACTCGCTAACACGTAGTCGCCAATCCAAACGGGAATTTTTTCACCGTTGGCTGGATTAATTGCATAAGCACCAGTAAAAACACCCGTTTTTTCTTTAGAAAGTTCCGTACGCTCTAAATCACTTTTAGAAGCGACTTCTTTTTTATAAGCTTCAACATTTGCACGTTCGCTGTCGGTCGTAATCCCCTCAACAAATTTATGCTCAGGAGCAAGGACCATATAGGTGGCTCCAAATAATGTATCTGGTCTCGTCGTAAACACAGTCACTTCTTTATCATAATCCACAATCTTAAACGTAACTTCAGCCCCTTCAGAGCGACCAATCCAGTTACGTTGCATTTCTTTAATGCTTTCTGGCCAATCTAATTCTTCCAAATCATCGATTAACCGATCAGCATAGGCGGTAATTTTAAGCATCCATTGTTTCATCGGACGTCTTTCTACTGGATGCCCTCCCCGTTCACTTTTCCCATCGATGACCTCTTCATTTGCTAAAACCGTTCCTAATGCTGGGCACCAGTTCACGGCCACTTCATCAATATAAGCTAAATCATGTTCATATAGCTTTAAGAAAATCCATTGAGTCCACTTATAGTAATCTGGATCTGTTGTTGCAACTTCACGTTCCCAATCATAAGAAAACCCTAATGATTTAATTTGACGACGGAATGTATTAATATTTTTCGTCGTGAATTCCGCTGGATCATTCCCTGTATCTAATGCATACTGTTCCGCTGGTAATCCAAAGGCATCCCAACCCATCGGATGAAGGACATTATATCCTTGCATTCTTTTAAAACGCGATAAAATATCCGTTGCAGTGTACCCTTCTGGATGACCGACATGTAAACCAGCCCCTGATGGAAATGGGAACATATCTAATGCATAAAACTTTTCTTTATCCTTATCTTCGGTAGTTTGGAACGTTTGATTTTCTTCCCAAAATTGTTGCCACTTCTTTTCAATTTCATGATGTGAAAAAGACATTGTTTTTCCTCCTTAAAATAAAAAGCGAAGTCCGTTTGCCCAGAAGCGAGAATATTAAGGATCAACGCTAAGTTCGCGACGTCCTGTCGCAACGCCTTGTACCCACGTCCTGTGGGCAAGGATCAACGCTAAGTTCGCGACGTCCTGTCGCAACGCCTTGTACCCACGTCCTGTGGGCAAGGATCAACGCTAAGTTCGCGTCATCCTGCCGCAACGCCTTGTACCCACGTCCTGTGGGCAGGCTTCTGAAGTCGCTTTTTGACTTCATAAGACGAACCGATTTTTCTCGAGCTTCTAACAGGTCTAGCTAAATGAAATCTCATTCTCCATGACGTGTTTATCATGGTCTTGCTCATTTTTATTATTCAATATCTTAGGGAACGCTTTTCCAAAATAGAAAAAACCCTCATCCCAAGACATCTTTGTCAGGGACGAGAGTTTGAATTGATTCCCGCGGTACCACCCAAATTAGCAAAAATAGCTTTTGCTCACTTTCGCATTTTTAACGAGTATGACCCGTTGAGAATTACTTTTCATTCATCCTCAAGACTAAAAGGGGAGTTCGCTATTCCTTTTGACTGTCTCGCACCAACCGACAGCTCTCTGATTTTTCCAGGTAATAGTTACTGGTCCTTTTTTTCAAACGCCTTTTTTCTATTAGTTGTATTGTATGAATTGGATTCCCACCTGTCAAGCATCATATACGGAATTTTCTTCATTTTGCTCAAATTTTTGCTTGTTTTTTGTCTGTAATGGCCTTTCGTAAATACTTGCCGTAAAAATAGCCACCAATATAAAGCCCAAAAGAACATAAATCATAATCTGAAAAGAATACAGGTCGACTAATAAACCACCAAACAACGGCCCAACCATCTTTCCACTTGTTGACACGCTGTTGACAATCCCTTGAAAAGCTCCTTCCTTTCCTTTAGGGGCGAGTTTATGAGCAATCGTTGGGACAACTGGCCAAAAGAACATTTCTCCAACTGTCAATATAATCATGGCGACCATAAAGCCAGCAAAAAAATCGACTTGTGATAAAACAACGTATGAGACAAAAAACAAAAAAATCCCCACAACCATTTGCCTTCTTAAGGTAGTGACCCACTTTTTAATAAATATAGACAAGATCGGTTGAGCTAATACAATCATAAGCCCATTAACTGTCCAAAACATACTATATTGTTGTAATGTCAAGCCTAAATCTTGTGAATGCACGGAGACATTGGCTTGCCACTGCGTATACGCGACCCAGCAAATAAAAAAGCTGACGAGCACTAATCCTAATGAGTAATACACTTGTTTGCTTAACTTCTTAACAGTTGCTGCTTTAAGAGAAACAGTTGCCCCCGTCTCTTGTTTCGTTTCAATTTTTCTAAAAGTAACCGCAACAAAAAGGAGAACAAATACATACACGACCGCATTCGCATAAAAAACGGTTGTCAGTTCGACCGAGGCAATAAGTCCAATACAGGCCGTTCCTACAGCAATTCCTAAATTTTGAGCAACATACATCGCGTTAAATGGTTTACGACCACCATCTGGCCAAATGCTCCCTGCTAATGCATACATCGCAGGGAAAGTTGCTCCTGCTCCATAACCTATCCCAATTAAACAAAGCGTATAACCGAGAACAGTCGCATGAGCAAAGACAAGGGCAAAAGTCGCGAGCACAGCAATACTTAACCCTAATAAAATCGTTTTATACGCTCCAATTTTATCGAATAACTTCCCACCTGTCATATTTCCTAACACACCAGCACCTGAATGGATAAATAATATAAGACCCGCAACCGTCAACGATTTTCCTAGCTCTTGATGGATAATTAACGAATTTAAAGGCCATAAAAAAGAAGCCCCTGTTATTTGCACGGCAACAGCCACTAATAAAAACCAAAGTGATTTGGGCAACTTACTCTCTCCCTTAGCTATTTTCTATTCTGTTGAATAACCAAACCTTTTAATCCATTTATGAGTTTTTTCATCACTCTAGTTGCTCTGTTTCCTTCGACACTCTAAATACTAATACTATAGTAGAATCTTAAAAATAACAATTGATTTTTTTGTTAGTTGGTTCTCTTATGAGGCCGTGCTAAAATACGGAGAGAGAAATGAATTTGAGCGTTTAATAAAGGATGAATAGATACATGAAACATGTGAAAAGAAATGCACCTGCTCGTTTCCAAACAAAACGATTTTATAGTTGGAATGAACATTTACGCGAACATTTTGGTACAAAAGTTTTTAAGGTTCCATTAGATGCTGGATTTGACTGCCCTAATCGTGATGGAAAAGTCGCATTTGGCGGTTGTACTTTTTGTAGTGAGAGAGGGTCAGGTGATTTTGCCGGCAATCGTGAAGATGATTTAGTTACTCAATTTCAAACTATTAAAGAACGAATGCATCGTAAATGGAAAGAAGGTCAATATATCGGTTATTTTCAGGCATATACAAACACGTATGCACCCGTTGAAACATTAAAAAGTTATTATGAAGTTATCTTACAGCAAGAAGGTGTCGTCGGATTATCAATTGCAACTAGACCGGATTGTTTACCGGATGATGTGGTCGAATATTTAGCAGAACTAAATGAGCGCACTTACCTTTGGGTCGAACTCGGTTTACAAACCGCTCATGATAAAACAGGGCGGCTCATCAATCGTGCTCATGATTATCAATGTTATGTAGAAGGTGTCGATAAATTAAGAAAACATGGCATTCGCGTTTGTGCCCACATTATTAATGGACTGCCACTTGAAACGACGGAGATGATGGTCGAAACCGCTAAAGAAGTGGCCAAACTAGATGTCCAAGGAATCAAAATCCACTTGCTTCATTTGCTCAAAAAGACACCGATGGTCAAGCAATTTGAAAAAGGGCTTTTAAAGCTCATGACTTTAGAGGACTATGTGAATGTCGTCGTTGATCAATTAGAAATTCTTCCCCCGAATATGATTGTCCACCGTCTAACCGGTGATGGGCCAGGTGAACTAATGATTGGCCCAATGTGGAGTACTGGAAAGTGGACAGTTCTTAATGCGATTGAAAAGGAATTATTGCGGCGTAACAGTTGGCAAGGAAAGTACTATCTAGAAGAGAAATAGCTTAAAGCCGTTTCGCAGATTGTTCAAACCACAAGAGATGATTTTTTTCAAAATTAGGAGTGAACCTCATGAGAATAGCAGGTATTTTACCATTTGCTCGGAACCTTTTAGCTCAAGCCTTAAAAGAAGGGGATATCGCCATTGATTGTACAGCTGGAAAAGGCAACGATACAATCACACTTGCGAAATTAGTAGGTAGTACTGGACATGTCTATAGTTTTGATATTCAAGAAGAAGCGATTAAACAAACAGCCGAAAAAGTAAAGAACGAACGTTTGGAAGAACGGGTCACTTTATTTCAACAAGGGCATGAAATTTTTGAAGAAGTGGTTCCAACTCTTCACCTTCCTCATATAAAGGCAGCGATTTTTAATTTAGGTTATTTACCCGGTGGTAATAAAACCATCGTGACCAAACCAGAATCAACATTAAAAGCCATTCAACAGTTGCTCAAGTGTATGCCAAAAGAGGGGTTAATTGTACTTGTCATTTACCATGGGCATAAAGAGGGAAAATTAGAACGTGATTCGATTCTAAATTTTGTTACGAATCTTGATCAAAATGAAGCCCATGTGTTGAATTATCGCTTTATCAATCAAAAAAATGACCCACCATTTATTGTTGCGATTGAAAAAAGGTAAGATTTTCCTAATTTTGCTTTTTTTGATGTATTGACATTTTGACAAGCTAGCTCGAAAATATAAGGAATGAGCTAAATCTTTTTAAATGAATTGGAGAGTGATTTTATTGACAACGACACTAGAAACCATTATGACTTTCAATCGTACTTTTGTTGAAAAAAAGCAATATGAGGAATATCAAACGACGAAGTTCCCTAATAAAAAGTTAGTTATCTTAACTTGTATGGATACTAGACTCGTGGAATTATTACACCGTTCCATGGATTTAAAAAATGGAGATGCTAAAATTATTCGTAAT
Organism: Alkalihalobacillus alcalophilus ATCC 27647 = CGMCC 1.3604; assembly: GCF_000292245.2. Taxonomy (GTDB): domain Bacteria; phylum Bacillota; class Bacilli; order Bacillales; family Bacillaceae_D; genus Alkalihalobacillus; species Alkalihalobacillus alcalophilus. The sequence goes on from NZ_ALPT02000005.1 coordinate 41,494, forward strand.
GCAGGTGCTGTGATTTCTCACCCATTCGGTTCAATTATGAGAAGCATTCTTGTGGCTTTGTATCAATTACAAGCAGAAGAAATATTAATCATCGGTCACCATGGCTGCGGAATGACTGGTCTCGAATCAGCGACTTTATTAGAAAATGCCAAAGACCGCGGTGTTGATTTAGATGTGATTGAGCCACTTGAATATGCTGGTGTCGATGTCAAAAAATTCTTGTCTGGCTTTTCAAGTGTAGAAGAAAACGTGATAAATAGTGTCGATATGGTCAAGAGACATCCACTTTTACCTGCTAATGTACCTGTTCACGGCTTAGTTATAAGTCCTGAAACCGGCGAACTTGATGTTCTTGTAAATGGATATACAGAATCAAAAGTTTAAATGAACCTAAAATCCGAACGAAGCCTGGACATGACGTCTAATACGTGATTGTCCAGGCTTTTGTATGGTTCACTTTCCCTATCTATCAGAAACATTTCCTCTTTCGTACTTATTCTCGCCCGTTCTCAACTTTTATTCGCCACTGTTTTCTTTCTACAAAAAAAAGACCACTTAAAAATGATCTTTTAAGCCTGGCCCTGTATATAGACATTTTTGCCTATCTCCATTATTTATCACGCCGGTAAATCCAGCTATTTAAATAAAACAACAACGAAGGGAGTCCCCCCATTTTTATCATTTGTTTTGATTTCTTTTTTAACTCTTTATTTTTTTGAACTTTTTCATCTGAAAGGTAAATCGCGATAATTCCACGCCAAATATGGCGATGAAATTTCGGATCAGGTAATGTTGATAAACTCTCTTCTGCTTTTTGTACAAAATATTGAAAACGTTCGATCATTTGCTCTTCATTCTCATAATAAAAGAGGAAGTTTAATTCATCGTCAGCGATGTCTTCTTCCTGATCGATAAAATAATCTAGTAGTAAATGGACACCTTGAACCCATGGGAAGTACCCAGCTTTTATCACATCCGCTTGCTCTGATGTTAGACCTTCCTTTGTTGCATAAGTCGCGAGCGTATAAACCCCTAAAGTCGAACCGGTACAGGCAGAAAATTCAAACCATGTCATTTCCGGCATTTTCTCTTTATGTTCATTAAACCAAGCCTCTAACCTCGGAATTCTCTCTTCTTTTACAACATGCTTATGCACTTGTAAATCTCCATATAATTGACTTAATTCAAGCATATTTTCTTGAACCATTCGGAAAGAAGGAAAGGTCACTAAAATGTGCTGACATGTTTCAATCAGCTCATGCAAATAACCACCATCTTCTTGTTCAATTCGATATTGATAATAATTCACTAGAGGTTCGCCTGGAGTTAAGGCAGCGAGCAAGGCATTATGTAAGGAACGAAAGTCTTTTGGATCTAAATAATCACTTTGATCGCATAGATTGTCTAAGTAGTCACACATAATTTGATAAGCAATGATAAATTGAATTAATTCATCAAAACGATCGCGGGCAAGTAGTCCATAGATTCCGCCACCTTCACAATGAAACTCTTTTCTCTCAAGGGCATCTAATGCTTGTGCTCTTAATTCGGGGTCAGGAATGGACTTGGCTCTTTCCTTCCATTGATCATAATAACGATGGACAGTCGGAAGAACATCCCTAAAAATATTCATCATTAGTGGGATTGGTTGCGTCGGAACTTTCAAAATTTATCCTCCTTTTTCTTCTTCATTACGTTAGCATAAAATAAGTCCGGCAACAATCAATCAAGCTTTAAAATTTATTGAACAATTTAATCCTCCCATAAATTCATAAAGCCAACCGCATATCGAAATACATCTTCACGCTCAGGCTCGTTAAATACTTCATGATAAAACCCGTTCCATTCTTTATACGCTTTCTCCGCTATGTCCAAACTATCAAACCAATCCTTCACAGCATATTTACTCACAATTTTATCATCACCTGCCTGCATAACAACAAGCGGAATATCTGGCATCTTTTCTGGATAACGAATCGCCAAATGCATTGCCTTACTAAGCTCTCGATACCATCTTACAGATACCTTTGACACTCGTAATTCATCCCTCATATATAGCTCTCGAATCTCTTCGTTTCTTGTTACAAGAGACGAATTAATGCCTGAGTTAACGGTTAATGAAGGACTTACACGATGTAGGGCCTTTGACATCATTTCTCTTCCTTGTGATGGTGGCTTGTATAAACCTAAGCATGGGGAAGATAACATTAATCCTTTTATTATATTGTTTTTTTTCTCCATCATATATCGAATCGCAACAAGTCCACCCATACTATGTCCTAATAAGTAAACGGGTACTTCTTGTTTTTCCGCTTCTTTCACCCATTCATCAACAGAATCAAGGTATTGGGAAAAGCTATTAATATGCCCTCTTTTCCCTCTCGTTCTTCCTTGACCAGGTAAATCCCCCATTACGACATTAATCCCATGTTCATTCCATTTATTGGCTAACCATTCATAACGACCATGATGTTCGCCAGCACCGTGAACAATGACGATTGTTGCTCTTGAATCCTCTATAAAATAGGTCCACATTTTAGTTTTCCCCTCTCTAACTCATGAATGCAAGCATCACAGGTCATTCATTTTGGTTTTTCTTTTTTATTATGAACGGTCATCTCTTTAATCATTAGGAAACCGTTCAACTTTTCCTCATTCTAGTGTAAGAAATGATAAAATAAGTATATCGTTTTTCTGTAAAAAGACAAAGGAGATGAATGAATTGATTTACGCTTACAAAGGAAAAAAACCTGTTATCGCAAAGTCAGCCTTTATTGCTGATTATGTTACGATAACAGGAGATGTTGTCATTGGAGAAGAGTCAAGTATCTGGTTTCAAACGGTCATCCGTGGAGATGTCGCACCGACTATCATTGGTGAACGTGTCAATATTCAAGATCAATCCATGCTGCATCAAAGTCCAAATAAACCGTTAATTATTGAAGATGAAGTAACCGTTGGACATCAAGTCATGTTACATAGCTGTATCATTCAAAAAGGAGCTTTAATCGGGATGGGATCAACGATTTTAGATGGAGCAGAAATAGGAGAAGGCGCTTTTATTGGAGCTGGTAGCTTAGTCCCTCCAGGTAAAAGAATTCCACCTAACACGCTTGCATTCGGTCGACCAGCGCAAGTCATTCGTGAAATTAATGAAGAAGATAAAAAAGAGATGAAACGAATTGTTACAGATTATCGTGATAAAGGCCAATTTTATAAATCATTACAAAAGGAATAATGTTTATACTGAATTTGATTTTACTTGGACATAATATGTATAATATTGATAATGATAATCAATATTATAAGTAGGGGGAGATACATCCTCCTCCCCCTAACAAGGTCTTCCTTTTCAATTCATCATTAAATTCGTCTTGAGCATAGACTTTGCTGATGAATATAACATGATCACCACATTCTAATGGACGAGATCATTTTGTAACGATGCAGGAAAATCGCTTTCAATTTTGAAAAAACTTATCCCATATGTTCTGGCTCGAACGTTTTACAGTCTGTTTCTTCAGTTTTGTTCGCTTTTTTTCCTTTATGACTAACCACATAAATTTTATCGGCACTACACCGATTTCCATTATCCCAAAAAACACAGTTGTTTACTTCACATAATACATCAGTCGCCATTGTCATTCACCTCCCTATTTTCATTTTTACCGTTTGAACCTCTTCACATACTCTCCTTTTTATAAAAACATCTACATAAATTGGACGATGCTGGTTAAAAAACTCGCCCTCCACTTACATATGTAAAATAAACTACGCTGTATCTGCATTGATAAAGACTTTTCCTTCTAAACTGAGTAAATAGAAAAAAGCTAAACCGCGGCTCACAACGATTTAGCTTTTTTAGTATTTATTTTACTTTGCTAATTTAGCTTGTTCTTTTAAAACAGCGGCTTTATCAGTGCTTTCCCAAGGTAACTCAACATCTGTACGGCCAAAATGTCCGTATGCAGCTGTTTGTTTGTAGATTGGGCGACGTAAATCAAGCATTTTGATGATACCAGCTGGGCGAAGATCAAAGTTCTCAGCGATTAATTCAACTAGAACTTCTTCTGAAACCACACCTGTACCAAAAGTATCAACTGAAATCGATACTGGACGAGCAACACCAATAGCATATGCTAATTGAACTTCACATTTCTCAGCAAGACCTGCTGCCACGATGTTTTTCGCTACATAACGAGCTGCATAAGCACCAGAACGGTCTACTTTAGTTGCATCTTTCCCAGAGAACGCACCGCCACCATGACGAGCATAACCACCGTACGTATCAACGATGATTTTACGTCCTGTTAAACCAGCATCCCCTTGAGGTCCACCAATAACAAATCGACCAGTTGGGTTAATGAAGTATTTTGTACTTGCATCAATTAACTCAGCAGGAACGACTTCATTAATAACATGCTCTTTTAAATCTTTTTCGATTTGCTCTAATGTTACTTCTGGATGATGCTGTGTGGAAATAACAATTGTATCAACACGAACTGGTTTTCCATCTTCATCATACTCTACCGTTACTTGCGTTTTTCCATCTGGACGTAAGTAATCAAGAATTTCTTCTTTACGTACTTGAGCAAGGCGACGAGATAATTTATGGCTTAATGAGATTGGTAATGGCATTAATTCTTCTGTTTCGTTTGTTGCAAAACCAAACATTAACCCTTGGTCCCCTGCACCAATTGCTTCGATTTCTTTATCTGTCATTTGGCCTTCACGTGCTTCTAACGCTTGGTCAACACCTTGAGCGATATCAGCTGATTGCTCATCAATAGATGTTAAAACGGCGCAAGTTTCTGCATCAAAACCATATTTTGCACGAGTATAACCGATCCCTTTAATCGTCTCACGAACGATTTTCGGAATATCGACATATGTGCTCGTTGTAATCTCACCAGCAACAAGTACAAGTCCTGTATTTACTGATGTTTCACAAGCAACACGTGCGTTTGGATCACTTTTCAAAATTTCATCAAGAATGGCATCCGAAATTTGATCACAAATTTTATCTGGATGTCCTTCCGTTACTGATTCTGATGTAAATAAACGTCTACTTTTTAAAACCATTTCTATTTTCCTCCTCTGCACATAACCAACAAACAGTCATGGGCGAAAAATTGTGACGGCACTCATTTCCGATTGTGGGAGTAAAAACAATCGAAGACGTATTTTAGACAAATATAAACGATAAAAACCCTCTTTCCACACAGTGAGGAAAAGGGTTGGAGTGTTTACCTTTCGCCTCTTATCGTCCAAGGAATATACCTTGCAGGTTAGCACCTTTTCACTTCTTTTCAATGAAGTGATGGTTGCTGGGTTTCTTCGGGCCTGTCCCTCCACCTACTCAGGATAAGAGTATCCGTTCGGGACATATCATAACGCAGATCAGGGTGACTGTCAACGATCTCTAGCGTTTCTTTTGGATCAAGTTTTTTCCTATACAAAATTCCCTACGTACGTCTATTCGTTTAGTTTTCTCTTTTCTTGTGATTTCATCCACTTTGCTGCCTTTCCCAAAACATTCTGCTGATCTTTAACAGGGAAATGATGGGGAAATTTTTTAAAGTACCAAGCTTCTACTTGGTTACCTAATGCTTTTTCTAATCGAATTGAATGCTCGACCGAAACATGTTTATCTTTTTCACCATGAATAACTAATATCGGGATATTCGTTTTTTTCATTTTACTTATCGGGCTTCTATATTCGTAACGTTCGGGATACTTATTCGGCGTACCACCAATGACACGCTTCAGCATTCTTCTTAAATCGACCCGTTCTTCATAGGTTAAGAACATGTCCGTCACCCCATTCCATAGGGTACATGTCGTTAATTGAGGTCGTTCAATCGCTGTAAGGAGGGCCATTACACCACCACGAGAAAAACCTAATGCATGGAGGCTATTGGCATTCACATATGGTAACTCACTTAATATATCGAGAGCATGAATCGCATCATAACGATCTTCCCCAGCAAAATCCTCTTGTCCTTCTCCTCCTCTATTCCCACGATAAAACGGAGCCATAACCACAAATCCTTCACTGGCCCATTGAATTAATCGTTGGACCCGTACCATGCCGACATTCTTAATTCCTCCCCTTAAATAAAGAAGACCTGGCAAGCTTTTAGCCATTATGGGCTTCGCTAAATAACCTTTCACTTTTAAGCCTTCACTCAAATAAGTCATTTCAAAAAGTTCAATGCGTGGATGTGGGGAAGGAACTCTAACTTGAGCAAGTAACATTTTTTCACAACCTTTATTATCTAGGCTAACACACAATAACGTACACCTACATAGACTATCACAATTACAAATATTTAACCTTTGAGGAGTTGAAACAGATGGTTTTCTTAAAACGAATGACCTCGATCATTCTACTGATATCTTTAATATTGCTGCCCGTTGCTTGCTCCAATTCAAACGCAGAATTACAGAAAATTCGTCTAGCTGAAGTAACTCGTTCAATTTTTTATGCCCCTTTATACGCCGCGATTTCGGAAGGCTTTTTTGAAGAGGAAGGCATTGATTTAGAATTAACGACTACTTGGGGTGGGGATACGACGATGACCACTCTTCTTTCTGATGGAGCCGATGTTGCGTTAGTAGGTGCAGAAACGTCGATTTACGTCTATGCACAAGGAGCAAATGACCCTGCTGTTAACTTTGCTGCCCTTACCCAAACAGACGGTACTTTCCTTGTTTCCAGAGAGAAAATGGATTCATTTGAATGGGAGGACTTACGTGATACGACGTTTTTAGGTCAACGTGTCGGTGGAATGCCACAAATGGTAGGTGAGCATGTACTAAAAAAGCATGGAATTAACCCTCATCAAGATCTTGAATTAATTCAAAGTATTGATTTCGGAAATATTCCAAGTGCGTTCGCCTCAGGGACAGGTGATTTTGTTCAATTATTTGAACCACAAGCGACTCAATTTGAAAATGAAGGAATTGGGTACATTGTCGCCTCGTTTGGAGAAGAATCCGCACTTGTGCCATACACAGGATTTATGTCAAAAGAAAGTTTTATTAAAGAAAACACAGAGACTTTAGAAGCTTTTACTCGCGCGTTATATAAAGGACAACAATGGGTAGAAGAGCAATCAAGTGACGTCATTGCTGAATCGATTGCTACCTTTTTTGAAGATGCTGATGTCGAGTTAATTGCTCAAGTTGTTGACCGTTATCAATCTCAAGGCTCATATGCAACGGATCCTCTCTTAACAGAGGAAGCTTGGATTCAACTTCAAGTCATTATGGATGCAGCAGGAGAGCTTCCTAAAGAAGTCGATTTCCGCGAGCTCGTGAATACAAGTATCGCTGAAAGCGTATTGGACTGATTCGATGGCTAAATTAACGATTCAAGACGTCTCGAAGATTTACTTAACCAAAGAGGAAGCCGCATTAGCATTAGAGGATATTACTTTAACCATTAATGAAGGAGAATTTATCTCGATTATCGGTCCAAGTGGTTGCGGGAAAACGACTCTTCTTTCTCTCATTTCTGGTATTTTAAAGCCAACAAAAGGAAAAATTTTATTAAACGAAAAGCGGATTGAGCCGAAAACGACCAATATCGGCTACATGCTCCAACAGGACTATTTATTCCCTTGGCTCACGATTGAAAGTAATATCACAATTGGTCAGCATATTCGCCATTCATTAGATGAGTCTTCAAGAAGAAGAGCTTTGAATTTACTTGATGCGATGGGGTTGTTAGACAAAAAATCGTTGTACCCTGCCCAATTATCAGGGGGAATGAGACAAAGGGTTGCCCTGATTCGAATGCTCGCATCAGATCCTTCGTTTATGTTATTAGATGAGCCCTTTTCCGCTCTAGATTATCAAACGAAGCTAAAGCTTGAAGATCTCGTGTTTAAAACGTTAAAAAGGGAAGGAAAAACAGCGATTTTAGTTACACATGATATCGGGGAAGCCATTTCGATGTCTGATCGAGTCGTTTTGTTAAATACAAAACCCGGTCGGATTCATCGTATTTTTGATATCCCAAAAGAGATAAAGGAACTCATCCCTTTTGATGCACGTCAAACTTCTGCTTATACCGAGCAATTCAACTTAATATGGGAGGAGATGGAATCCCTTGAACCTCGGAAAACTTCATGATAATTATTTACGTTCATTACGGAAACAAAAATGGCAAGTTTTTATTGTTCAAATAAGTATACTCATTTCCTTCCTTTCTTTTTGGGAAGTGGCCGCTCGTCAGCGATGGATTGACCCATTATTATTTAGTATGCCGTCACGAATATGGGATTTACTTGTCACACGCATCTCTGATGGAAGTTTATTTTTACACACATCCTTTACTTTATTTGAGACGATTCTTGGCTTTATTATCGGAACCCTTGTAGGGGTCATCATTGCCGCTATCCTTTGGTGGTCACCCTTTACCTCTAAGGTACTTGACCCTTATCTAGTCGTCTTAAATTCAATGCCAAAGGTGGCTCTTGGTCCGCTTTTAATCGTCGGTCTTGGACCTGGGTTTACTTCTATTTTAGCAATGGGGGCCTTAATCTCAGTCATTATCACCACGATTGTTGTTTATAGTGCCTTTAAAGAAGTTGACGCTAATTATGTTAAAGTGTTGCATACATTTGGAGCATCAAAGGCTCAAACATTTGGAAATGCGATTTTACCGGCCTCGATGCCAACCATTATTTCGACATTAAAAGTCAATGTCGGACTTTCATGGGTTGGAGTTATCGTTGGGGAATTTCTCGTCTCCAAACAAGGACTTGGCTATTTAATCATTTATGGCTTCCAAGTGTTCAATTTTACCCTTGTCTTAATGAGCTTAGTTGTGATTGCCGTTTTAGCAACCGTCATGTATAAACTAGTCGAGCTCCTTGAGAAAAAGTTAATCCAATTTTAATCGACAATAAAAGAAGGGCTGTCCCAAAAGTCATGAAAATGATCTTTGAGGGTTCAGCCCCTTTTTGAATATTATAAAAGTAAGGGGAAGGCTACTGAAAAAGTTCTGTTAGTTAAAATCAAGTTTGGATAAGTTGGTCTACTCCGCCAGCTACATACCCTACGCGTTCCGCGGGTATGTAGCTGCCTCCGTTTTGGATCATAAAAAAATAGTTTGAATCCATGAGCGACTATCTACTCGAAAAACTAATTTCTAAGTTAAAGTTGATGTTCAGACTTTTTCAGTGGACTCTCCTTTCCTCCTCCAAGAGTCGGCCAACCCATTTCGTCCGCTAAGTTTCATTTTCTAGTTCATCTACCGTTTCTATTCCCTATGTACTGAAGGGCTAATGGTAAAACTTTATCCTTCATGACAAAACTATATTCCGGATTTTTTTTGAGGTTGTCTGGAAATTGTTTGATTAAAAGTGGTCCGTTCGTTTCTAAATAATCATCCTTCTCCTCAATGACCTCAACTTCAGCAAAATAAATCGCCTTATTAAACAGCTGACCTTTCCCCTCGACACGATACCACCCGATATAATCTAGCCGCCCAATAGTTGCCCCTGTTTCTTCATATACCTCACGATGACAAGCTTCTTCTAAACTCTCTCCTTCTTCGACCTTTCCACCCGGAAACTCATACCCTCGTTTTTTATGCCTTGTTAACAGCCAGCTTTCCTCAAAACGGCAAAGGACCCAAACATGTTTAACATCCCGCAGCAAACCTTGGCCAAATTGTAGAGAAATAGAACATCCATTTAAATCTGTAAATTGATAAATGATCATCACCGCCCCTCTTCTTCATTTTAGTATAAAGGGCAATGACGTCCATTATCAATTGCTTACCACGTAATTTTGCTCTTTTCTCCTCCTTCTATAAAAAAAATCGCTAATAATAAAATAATCAAACATAGAATGGCATTTGATAAAAATAAAAACTGGTGTGATATTTTGATTAGCAACGTAAATATAGGTGGCCCTAAAGCAACGCCAACAAATCGCATCGAACTATAGAAAGAAGTAACGGAGCCTCTTTGCTCCTTCACAATGCCTTCCGTGACAAGAGCGTCTAGGCTTGGCAAAGCAAAACCAATTCCAATCCCACTTATAAATAAACAAGTTAATAAAATATAAATATCTTCTGAAAAAGCAATCACAGCAATCGATAAAGTTAGTCCGATTAAACCGATGATCGTCATCTCTTTCATTTTTTGTTTATTTTGCCCGATTAACTTGCCTGTTACAAAGGAACTGCAACATAATGCTGTTAAGGGCACAGCAAGCACAATCCCTTTTTTGATTCCTTCAATATTATGTTCCTCTTCCAACATCGTCGATAAATAAAAAAGCACACCAAATAATACAAACATACAAATTCCACCAATGATAAATACGGCGTACAGCCATCTACCTTCCCGTTTAAATATTCCTTTAAGTATTTTCAAAAAATCCGGAAATTTAACTTTTTCAGTAGAAAGGGCGGGTGATTTAACGAGAAAGGCCATTAAAATAATTGAAATCAAACAAAAAACTGGGAATGAAAAAAAGGGGATGTACCATTGAATGGCCGCTAAACTTGCCCCTAAAATGGGGCTGAGAACTTTACCAAATGTGTTTGAAGTTTCAATCATTCCTAATCCTTTACTAACCTCCTTTTGATCCCGATACATATCCCCAACTAACGGCATCACAATAGGGGAAGCACCAGCTGCCCCAACTCCTTGCAATAGTCTCCCAATTAAAATCATATAATATGGATTGGCTATATAAACCGAAGCCAGTCCAGAAACTAAACCACCGATTCCTGAAATAACTAAACTCGGAATAATAACTTTTTTTCTGCCAATCTGGTCCGAAAGATAACCTGCAATCGGAATGCAAATAATCGCCACAACGGAATAAATCGTAATGAGCATGCTCACTTGTAAAGAAGTAATATCTAATTCCTTTTCAATAATTGGCAGGACGGGAATGAGCATCGAATTCCCTAATGTCATGACAAGAGGAATTGAGGCAATCGATAATATCGCTAATTTCTTATTCTCTCCTAACATCACTTTTCCCCTTTTACGAAAACCATTCTTATGTACTAAGTATTCAACAAGCCCCTAATTCTATTCTGTATAAAAAGTGGAAGATAGCGGGAGGAATGAGGAAAAATAAGAACAGTTGTGAAAGTCGCTTTTTGACTTTCTACAACTGGGCGATTTTTCCCGAATTCCTGCTGTCTGTAACTGGATTCATAAAAAGTGGAAGACAGCGGGAGGAATGAGGAAAAATAAGAACAGTTGTGAAAGTCGCTTTTTGACTTTCTACAACTGGGCGATTTTTCCCGAATTCCTGCTGTCTGTAACTGGATTCATAAAAAGTGGAAGATAGCGGGAGATTGAGGCAGTCTCAAAAACAAAAAAATAACCCATCGAGTCATCATAGAATGAGTTTTGACGGGTTATTGCCTTTTTGTATAAAATTTGTGTTTCGAGCGGCGGGATGAGATGCCCGACTAGCTTCTAAACGAGTCGGTAATCATCCTTTTTTAATAAATCCTCATAAACCTCATCTAATGTTCGCTGGGAATGAGCCGTTAAGTTAGCTTTTCTTCGTTTGAACTCATCAATAAATTCAGGACCCTTATAATTTTCATCAACTAAATCCTCAACTACATCTTCTAAAACTTCATCTTTTCCTAAAATGAGGTTGCCCTTCATTAAAATGCTAATGCCTGATGATAATTGGGTAATTTCCGAAACTTTTGTGATTAATGTCGCTGGATAATTATCTTTTCTTGAAATAACGACGTCAATTAATAAGTCCTTATCCTCTTGCTGGACTTCATTAAAAAAAGCAAACTGTTCTTTTTCTACAACGGCTTCTATTAACCATGTTTGTTTAGAGTTTTCCATGTTAATAATTAATCCACGCTCAAGCTTTAATGGATAATGTGTAAGCTTGCCTGATTTCCCTTTTAATAAATAAATTGAGTAAAGTTTAAATGTTTTCATCCTTACTTCCTCCTTTATGTATTAGACCACTGAAAAACGGTCTGCTCATTAAAATATCGTTACATTGGTTAGCCTACTCCGCCAGCTGCATACCCGCAGCAGTCGCGGGTGAGTCGAGAGCCTCCTCACAGTCCGCTTGCTCCGTTTTTGGTCATGAGAAAACAGTTGAATCCATAAAATATATACTTCTATTAAATCATATTATGAGTTTTAGTCCAAAATTTTTCAAATCCAATTATGTATACTCACCAAAATAGAGCACCCTTATTTTTACATAAGGGTGCTCTATAACATTATTAAGAAGGCTTGGCGTCTTCAAAAAGTGCTTCTAACTTTCGTTCTTGAATCCACATAATGAGTTCTAATTCTTGTTTCGTTAAGTTCCTATCAAGCTTCCATTTACATTCATCGACCAACTCAAAAAATTGATTCATCTGTTTCATTTGTAAATGTCTCCTTTTTTTAAACTTTAACAAAAATGTATGGACAAACTTATTTAATCCAATCATATGTGTATCCGGATGAAGTTATGACAAAATGCACCCTTTTATATAATCTATTCGTCATTAACGCACTAAATCCTCCTACCTTCTTAAAATGTTCTGAAATTAATGACCGCTTTTTACATAAGCTGCTTTTAAACGATTTAACGCTTCTTCAATTATACTCGCTGGACAAGCCAAGTTCATTCGTTCAAACCCTTGCCCTTCCTCGCCAAACATCGCACCATGATTAAAGCCCACTTTTGCTTCCTCAATGAGCCACTTTTTTCGTTCAGCTGGAGTGAAGTTTAATTGTGAGAAATCTAACCATAACAAGTACGTACCATCTGGTTCCATCCATTTCACTTTTGGCATATGCTCACTTAGAAAATCAGTCACTAGCTTGTAATTGCTTTGGATATAAGTCATTAATTCTTGTAACCATGGTTCTCCATGTGTATACGCCGCTTCCATAGCCACTTCTGCAAAGCTGTTATTCATACCTGTAAAAGTGGTTGCGATAAACTTTTTGAGCTTCAAACGTGTGGCACTATCTTCCATCACAATATAAGATGCTTGTATTCCTGCTAAATTAAAAGTTTTACTCGGAGCCAAACAAGTAAAGATACGATCTTTCATTTCAGGATCTATTGAAGCAATCGGAATATGAGAATGTCCTTCATATAGTAGATCGGCATGAATTTCATCTGACACAATATAAAGATTATGTTTTTTACAAATGGCAACAAGCTTCTCAAGTTCAGTTCTTTTCCAAACGCGGCCACCTGGATTATGTGGATGACATAATAACAGCATTTTTGTTTTTTCCGTAATGACGTCTTCGAGCTGTTCAAAATCCATATCATATTGTTTTCCGTCATATTTTAACGGATTTCGCACCAATGTCCGCTCATTTTTTTCAATTACATCATAGAAAGGATAATAAACAGGTGTTTGAATAATGATTTCATCACCCTGTTCTGTAAAGGTGTTAATAAGATGACTAAGAGCAGGGACAACTCCTAGCGTATAAACAAAGGAATTCTCACTTACCTCCCAATTATAACGACGCGAAAGCCATGATTGCACGGCTAAGTCTAATGATTTTGAGTGAGCAGGGTATCCAAAAATCCCATGGTCGGCTTTTTCTTTAATCGCTTCAATCACAGCGTCTGGAGCACGAAAATCCATATCCGCTACCCATAAAGGTAAAATATCATCTGCTCCAAATCGTTCGTTTAACATATCCCACTTCAACGAGTTCGTTCCTCTTCTTTCAATGACTTGATTAAAACGTTCACTCATGTTTAACGTCCTTTCTTTCCCTTAGTATATTTTCATCCGTCACTATTTTTATTGATTAGGTACTTCGTAAACAAGCTCTTTTCCTGTTAAACCATTAATTAAGTTTGAAACCGTCACTTCGACCATTTCTTGCCTTGTTTCAATAGAAGCACTTCCGATATGTGGAATTGCTAAAACATTTTCAAGTTCAAGCAATGGATGATCGGCAGAAATAGGTTCTTTTTCAAAGACATCAAGTCCTGCCCCTTTTATTTCTCCAGTTTTTAAAGCATCGTATAACGCCTTTTCATCGACATTCGTTCCACGCGACGAATTAATGAGATAGGCTGTATTTTTCATTTTTTTAAATTGCTCGGTTCCTATCATATGATAAGTTGCTTTCGAGCCAGGAGCTAATAAAACAACAAAGTCGCTTTGTTCTAAAAGCTCATCTAATGAACAATATATCGCTCCAACTTCCTTTTCAGCCTCTTCATGACGACTGCGGTTATGATAAAGAACATCCATTGAAAAACCTTTTGCACGTCTGGCTACACTTAGTCCAATGCGTCCCATACCAATAATTCCAATTTTGGAACCATAGACTTGTTTGCCAGTTAAACCGAATGGACTCCAACTACTCCATTCATTATTTTTTATCATTTGTTGACCTTGTGGTAAGTTTCTTGCCGTTGCTAATAATAGGGCAAACGTTAAGTCTGCTGTCGCTTCCGTTAAAACGTAAGGTGTGTGGCCTATTTTGATCCCTTTTTCCCTAGCAACCTCTAAATCTATGTTGTCATACCCGACAGCGAGCGTACTGATTACTTTTAAATATTCAGCTTGTTCTAATGCCTCACGATCAAGCTTATCTGAAAGATTAGAAAATACACCATCTGCCGTTTTGAGCTCCGCTAATAGTTGCTCACGTGGCATTGGTTCATCTTCCTTATCAAACATGATAACTTCCACATTTGGTAATTCATACAAACGCTTTAACAATGCTTCAGGTACTTTTCTTGTAATTAAAATTTTCATCAAACATTCTCCTAACGTATGTAAAATCGTGACGCTTACTAAAGAGGCAGAGCCATCTTTCTTAGTATAGCATGAACCACCCTATTTTTTTGAGCGAAGAAACTTCTTGAATCTGATTCTTTTAGTCATTTTTTACAGTACTTCTATTCGGATAATATGATAAAATATGATGAGAAAATAATGTCCGTTTTAGAAGAAAGGTGTCGTTATGAGTATTTTATCTGTGTCGAACTTAAGCCACGGTTTTGGTGACCGTGCTATTTTTGAAAAGGTCTCCTTCCGTTTACTAAAAGGCGAACATATTGGTTTAATTGGAGCAAACGGTGAAGGGAAATCCACCTTTATGAATATCATTACAGGCAAACTAATGCCTGATGAAGGGAAAGTCGATTGGTCGAAGCGTGTCCGTGTTGGTTATCTTGATCAGCATACCGTTTTAGAAAAAGGTCTGACAATGCGTGATGTTCTAAAAAGTGCCTTTCAATATTTATTTGATTTAGAACAAGATATGAATGATCTTTATGACAAAATGGGAGAAGCCACTCCTGAAGAGTTAGAAAAAATGCTTGAGGAAGTCGGTGTCATTCAAGACATTTTAACAAACAATGATTTTTATATTATTGATGCAAAAGTGGAAGAAATTGCTCGTGGACTTGGTTTGGATGATATCGGTCTCGAACGCGATGTGACCGATTTAAGTGGTGGTCAACGAACTAAGGTTTTATTAGCTAAACTTCTCTTAGAAAAGCCTGACATCCTTTTACTTGATGAACCTACCAACTATTTAGATGAGCAACATATCGAATGGCTGAAACGATATTTACAAGAGTATGAAAATGCTTTTATTTTAATTTCTCATGATATTCCTTTCTTAAATAGTGTCATCAATATTATTTATCATATGGAAAATCAGGAACTAAATCGTTATGTCGGTGATTATGAGCATTTCTTAGAAGTCCACGAAATGAAAAAGCAGCAATTAGAGGCTGCCTTTAAGCGCCAACAGCAGGAAATATCTCAATTAAAAGACTTCGTCGCTCGTAATAAAGCCCGTGTTTCCACTAGAAATATGGCGATGTCACGTCAAAAGAAATTAGACAAAATGGATATCATTGAACTGGCAAGAGAAAAACCGAAACCAGAATTTCATTTTAAAGAAGCTCGTACAACGAGTAAGGTCATCTTTGAAACGAAGGATCTCGTCATTGGCTATGATGAACCATTGTCTAAACCATTAACACTCCGAATGGAACGTGGTCAAAAAATTGCCCTCGTCGGTGCGAATGGGATCGGAAAAACAACGTTGCTAAAAAGCCTCATCGGAATTAATCCAGCTTTATCAGGATCAATTGAGCGAGGCGATTATCAAGAAATTGGTTATTTTGAGCAAGAGGCTCCAAGTACTAACCATACTTGTATTGAAGAAGTTTGGAATGAATTTCCTTCTTTAACTCAAGCGGAAGTTCGTTCAGCTCTAGCTAAATGTGGGTTAACGACTAAACACATCGAAAGCAAAATTGTCGTGCTGAGTGGTGGAGAAAAATCAAAAGTCCGTCTATGTAAATTAATTAATAAAGAAACAAATATCTTATTACTGGATGAGCCAACAAACCACTTAGATGTGGATGCAAAAGACGAACTAAAACGAGCGTTAAAAGCTTACAAAGGAAGCATTCTGCTCATCAGCCATGAACCTGACTTTTATCAAGATGTCGTAACCGATGTTTGGAATTGCGAAAACTGGACAACTAAATTAGTTTAATCAAATAATTCCTCCCATAAAGTGAGGCTGCCCTAAAAATAGGACAGCCCACTTGACTTGAAAATAGTAAAATCTAATAAAATAATCTAGCTGCGCCTGTTAGAAGTCGAGAAAATTAACAAAAAGGCAGGAGCTTCTCCTTTCTCTTCCTTTGTTTGCCTCCACTCTTGTATTACCAAAACGGAGGCAGCGGAATGACCGGAGACTCCTGCGGGATTAGTGATACACGGGAGACCCCGCAGCAAAGCGAGGAGGCTCCCGGTTCACCCGCGGAACGCGTAGGTCATGCAGCTGACGGAGTATACCAACTACTCTTTTCTCGCTTCTTAGCAAACGGACTCCGCTTTTTATTCAATCTAGCTGCGTCCGTTAGAACCTCGAGAAAAATCGGTCGTCTTTATGAAGACAAAGAACGTCTTCAAAAGCCGCCCTGTATTTTTTCTCGCTTCTTAGCAAACGGACTCCGCTTTTTATATAAGGAGGTTCTTTGATGAGTGAAATCCCTTTTATTTCCGTGGAAGGTCCGATTGGTGTTGGTAAAACCTCACTAGCCCAAGCGATCTCCTCGTCCTATCAATATGCGATCTTGAAAGAGATTGTTGACGAAAACCCATTTTTAAGCAAGTTTTATGAAAACATTTCAGAGTGGAGCTTTCAAACCGAAATGTTCTTCCTCTGTAATCGTTTTAAACAATTAGAAGACTTAAAAACAAACTACTTATCTAAACAAATTCCGGTTGTCGCTGATTATCACATTTTCAAAAATTTAATTTTTGCGAAACGGACGTTAACGACTGAGCAATATCACAAATACGAGCAAATCTATCATATTTTAACCGATGATATGCCAAGACCTAATTGTGTCATTTATTTAACAGCAAGCTTATCCACTCTTTTAAAACGAATTGAGATTCGCGGTCGTGATATGGAACAAAATATCGACCCAGCCTATTTAGAACAATTAACCGCTGATTACGAAGAATCCATCAAAGGTTGGGAAGAAAAATACCCTTCTATTCCCATTATTCGTATTAATGGTGATGAGCTAGATTTTGTTCAAAATGAAACAGACCTTAACCTAATATTTAAACAACTCGAACAAAAAGGAGTCGTTCCTCTTGAACTTACGAGAAAAGTATAATATTCCCCAAAATGCCGTTATCACGATTGCTGGTACAGTAGGGGTTGGCAAATCTACGATGACTAGTAAACTTGCTGAAGCACTCCAATTTAAAACATCTTTTGAAAATGTTGACCATAATCCATATTTAGATAAATTTTATGCTGACTTTGAACGCTGGAGTTTTCACTTGCAGATCTACTTTCTTGCAGAACGTTTTAAAGAACAGAAAAGAATGTATGAACTAGGTGGAGGGTTTGTTCAAGATCGCTCGATTTATGAAGATACCGGAATTTTTGCCAAGATGCACGCTGATAAAGGGACAATGAACAAAACAGATTACGCTACTTATACGAGCCTGTTTGAGGCGATGGTGATGACCCCCTACTTCCCACACCCAGATGTCCTCCTTTATTTAGAAGGAGATTTGAATGAAGTTATTACCCGAATCCACAAACGTGGTCGAGATATGGAGCAACAAACACCGATCAGCTATTGGGAAGAAATGCACGAACGTTACCAAACTTGGATTAACCAATTCACTGCCTGCCCCGTTTTACGCTTAAACATTAAGGATTATGATTTATTACAAAACGAAAAGGCAACAGAAGAAATCATTGCGGAAATCGCTCAATCTTTAAAACAGCAAGTTTAATATCTAGTTCTATTAAACTTCAATAACATCAAAACCGGGCCCCATCATGAGGCCCGGTTTTTTTCATCATCATCTTCCTCTTTCATATCAAGCTTCCAATAATGAATCCGTGGCAATTGCTGATAATGAACATACTCCTGTACTAATGAAATGACCACAAAGGAAAAGCCATACCAATCAATACCTTTAAACATGCAATTCCCCCTCTCAACTAGCCTATGGGGGATAACAGTTGTCCTAGTCGATTTTTAAATAAATGTGGGCAATTTTTTTTTTACAAAGAACTGTTCTAAAGTTGGTGATCAAGCGAGAGAATAAAGAAACTTATAGTCCAGCGTTATCACCAAATGTAGATCCCACATTATATTCGAATGGCTCCTACCTTTTCTTGTCTCCAAAGGCTGTTCTTGACATTATTTAGTACGCACCTCGTATAGATTCACTCACACTCTCAGAATAAAATAACTTTATCCTCTCTAGCTCACTCTCAGAAAAGGAGCGGACTTCTTGCGACTTAAGGTTGTCCTCTATTTGCTCTTTTGTTTTAAAACCAGGAATGACACATGAAACCGCTGATTGATCTAAGATCCAACGCATGGCCGCTTGAGCCATTGTCCCTCTTTCCTCGGCAATCCATTTTAGATGTTCTACTAATTCTACTCCTTTACTAAAACCTAACCCAGCAAATGTTTCTCCCACATTAAAGGCGGCACCGTTTTCATTAAAAGAACGATGATCATCCTGTTCGAAACGATGCTCTTTTGTGAATTTCCCTGTCAATAACCCACTAGCTAGAGGCAATCTTGCTAAAATCCCGACCTCTTTTTTTTCTGCTTCAGGAAAAAGCTGCTCCAAAGATTTTTGACGAAATAGATTAAAAATAACTTGAAGTGTTTTGACATTTGGGTTTTCTAAACAAATTAATCCTTCTTCAACGGTTTCAACACTTACACCGTAGTTTTTGATTTTTCCTTCCTCTTGTAGACGATTAAGGATGTCAAAAACAGCTCCGTCTTTTAAAATATCAGTAGGTGGGCAATGGATTTGATATAGGTCAATTGCTTCACGATTCAATCGCTTTAGACTTGATTCACAATAAGAACGAATCGTTTCATAGGAATAATTTTCGGGTGCGTGAATATCCCCCATCCGACAAAACTTGGTTGCGATAAAAACTTCCTCTTCTTTTCCCTTTGTCGCTTTTGCTAATAATTCTTCACTATGCCCATTTCCATAGACATCTGCTGTATCAAAAAAGTTCACCCCTTGATCAATCGCAAACTCAAGAGCCCTTAATGATTGCGCATCATTTACATTTCCCCAAGAACCACCAATCGCCCACGTTCCAAAACTAACTTCACTTACTTCGAATCCTGTTTTACCTAATTTACGGTACTCCATTTAACTACCTCCTCCTCTAACCTACAATTCTTAAATACTTTGTATCTCAAATTAAAGTAAACGCTCTCTTCTAAATGATTATATAAAAAAAACTCCGACCAAAGACAGTATTCTGCCTCGGTCAGAGTTTTTGTACGATGCTCTTAAAGTCAATTAATTATTTAAATCTTCAATTGACGTAATATCCATGTATTCAGGAACGACTAAACCAATAGCAGCCCCTTCTAAGTTTGGTCCTAAATCAACGACTCGATCTTCAAATTGCTCCCATTGAGTAGCATGTGTTACTGGTAACCATGCTGCAACCATTGCATCTGCTTCATTAGAAGCAATGGCTTCCCACATAAAGCTATTCTCTAATGCACTAATATCAACTTCATAACCAACACTTTCAAGAACTAACTTCATTAGATTTGTTGAAGCAATCTCTGAATCCCATGCAACAAAAGCTAATGAAATTGAATCGCCATCAACTGTTGCGACACCGTCTGTCCACTCAGCTACTTTATCTTGATTTGCATCGAACCAATCTTCGGCAGCAACAGCTGGATCAGCTCCGTTATTAATATCATTCATAATGATAGCCATATCGTCTTCTGTCCAGAAGAAATTGCCTAAGACTTCAACTGCTTCTGGCATATCTTCTTCTAACCCTAAACGAGTAATCGTGTGAATATCTTCTGCTTCACCAAATACACCTTCTGGATCTTCTAGATATTTCAAATCAAATTCAGCAAATTTCCAATGTGGGTTCCAACCAGTGACAACAATTGGCTCCTCATTTTCAATTGCAGTAGCTAAAGCACTTGTCATCGCTGCCGATGAACTTACTTGTACTTCATAACCTTCTAAGTTATATGTTTCAACAGCTTCTTGAGCACGTGCAACTACACCAGCACCAGCATCAATTCCCGTAATCGTATAATCTAATGATTCAGCTACAGCTGTTGATGAATCACCATTATCACCAGACTCACCATCTGTTGATGTATCATCGTCATTTCCACAAGCTGCTAAAAATAATGAAAAAGATAAACCTACTGCTAACCCTGCACGTTTCCAATTTTTTTCATAGTTGACACTCCCATTATATTTTTTATTTATTAATCAAAGTTAAAGAACTTGACTAAGTTAAGTGATTAAACTTCTTTCTTATTGGCGTTAAAGCTTTGCGTTAAACGGTCCAGGATAATCGCAATAATAACGATCGCAATTCCCGTTTCAAAACCTTTACCGACATTGTTTTGTCCTACCGCATAATAAACTTCCTGCCCAAGACCTCTTGCACCAATCATCGCCGCAATGACGACCATTGATAGAGCAAGCATAATACTTTGGTTAACCCCTGCCATAATCGTTCCTTTGGCCATTGGCAACTCAACCTTAAATAATTTCTGTGCTGGCGTAGACCCGAAGGCATCAGCCGCTTCAATTAATTCTGTTGATACTTGTTTAATTCCTAAGTTTGTTAAGCGAACGGTTGGTGGCATCGCAAAAATAACTGATGCTACGACACCTGGCACCATTCCAATTCCGAAAAAGGCAACAGCAGGAATTAAATAAACGAAGGCTGGCATCGTCTGCATTAAATCAAGTACAGGCTTTAAAATGCTCTCTACAATTTTGCTTTTCGACATCCAAATTCCAAGCGGTATTCCTATTATTAAAGCAATAAAAGCACTTGTTAAAACAAGGGACAGTGTTTGAACGGCCCCATTCCAATAACCGAGATTATAAATTAATAACAGTCCTAATAAGACAAAAACAGGTAAGCCCCATTTTTTGCGATTTAAAAAGACGGTTAGAGCAACAACGAGTAAAATAAACAACCACGCTGGCGGAAAGGCTAATATCATTTCAAAAAAGTCAACTAAAGCACCAATTCCAGTACGTATCGCTTCAAAAAAAGCGGCTCCACTTTTGAGCCAATCTACAAAACTATCAATCCATTCAGCTAGTGGTAGACGTGGTATGGAATCCATCGAAATCCACCTCATTTCCAGACAATGCTCCTAGAACAGCACCTCTTACAATAATTCCTTTTAATTTTCCATCTTCTACTACAGAAAGAGGAATCGAGCTCGTTGATAAGGAATCAAGCAATTCATAAATAGATGTATCCATTGAAACTTTAGGAATATCTTTGTCTATGATTTCATTTAAATCACTTTTTTGTTCCTTAATTAATTTAGATACTTCATTTGCGTGAACAACCCCAACAAGTTCCTTTGTTTTCGTCGTCACATAAATACTTGAAATTCCTGCATCTTTCATACGTTGAATCGCCACACGTGGACCATCTTTCTCAAGTTTAATCGTCTCTGGACGAATCATGACATTTTCAGCCGTTAATACTTTAGAACGGTCGACATCCTCAACAAACTTCTCTACGTATTGATTTTCAGGCTGTGTTAAAATTTCTTCTGGTGTCCCAACTTGAACAATCGAACCGTCCTTCATAATCATAATGCGATCACCGATTCTTAATGCTTCATCCAAATCATGAGTAATAAAAATAATCGTCTTTTGCATTTTCGTTTGTAAATCCAACAATTCATCCTGCATGTCTTTTCGGATTAAAGGATCTAAGGCTGAGAAAGCCTCATCCATTAACAAAATGTCAGGATCATTCGCAAGTGCTCGTGCTAAACCAACTCGCTGTTGCATTCCACCAGATAGCTGGTCGGGATATTTTTGTTCATACCCTTTTAAGCCAACTAGCTCTAATGATGTCATTGCCTTTTCGTATCTTGTTGCTTTAGCAATTCCTTGAACTTCTAAGCCATATTCGACATTGGCAAGCACTGTTCGGTTAGGAAACAGACCGAATTTTTGGAAAACCATCCCCATTTTCTTCCGACGAACTTCCCTTAGTTTCTTGCTGTCCATTTTTGCTAAGTCTTCCCCATCTAACCAGACACTTCCTACAGTTGGCTCAATTAGACGATTTAACAGCCTAATGATCGTTGACTTACCACTACCAGACAATCCCATGATGACAAAAATTTCACCATTCTCGATTTCAAAGCTGGCTTGATTAACGCCCACGGTCATTCCCGTTTCTTTTAAAATTTCGTCTTTCGTTTTCTTTTCTTTCAAAAGGTCAATCGCTTTTTTTGTCTTTTTCCCAAAGACTTTAGTGAGACCTTCCACTTTTACTTTTGCCACGTTCGCTTCACCTCACTTACTTTTTCCATGTAACATCCGACCTATTAACTATAGCCTTTTGTAAAATTAACAACAATCTCTATATTCAGTACGTATTGTTTATTTATTACGTACAGTTTAAACTGTACAGACATTACAGGAGAGATTCTTAGTAATCCTAGCAAATGCTAAGAGATCATCCAATTTTGAGCACTTTCACCTTTTTCACATTTTTGATACTATCTTTATGAGTAACGTTTTTAACAAGGACTAATAAGGTATAGCCTTTTTTAAATAAGGTGAAACCTAAAAAGAATAAATAAAAATATTAAAAAGACTCTAAAAAAACTTAGTTAAGAGATCAAATTGGTGTAAGACAAGAGCTCATAATGAATCTACTTGGGGAGGACAAGTTAGAATGGTTGAAAAAAAAGAGCATAGTGATTGGGAGAAGCTCGAACTCGCACGTGAAGAATTTTCACACGAACTATCCAAAAACATTCATATGTATGGAATTACACAATCTGTTGGAAGATTGTATGGAACCGTTCTTTTTGCAAATGACCCTATGACATTGGATGAAATGAGTCAAGCAATAGGAATGAGCAAAACGAGCATGAGTACAGGAATTCGAACACTGTTAGACGCAAATATGGTCGATCGTGTTTGGCAAAAAGGGGTTCGAAAAGACTTGTATCAATCTGAAGAAGATTGGTATAAATCCTTCTCCGCTGTCTTTGTGAAAAGGTGGCGAACTTCTGTTGATAATAACTTAAAGGCTGTTGAACAGCATTGTCTTATTTTAAAAGCGTTATCAAATAATGAGGACGAAGAGCTACAGCAAGCCATTCAAAATGATTATCAAAAAATGGATCACGCCAAAAAGTATTATCAATGGCTCCAAGATGTGATCCACTTATTTGAATCAGGTGAAATTTATAACATTATTCCAAAAAAAGAATAAAACAATAATCTGCAAAGTCCACTGGCCTTGCAGATTTTTTCATCCTCTTTTTCGGTAAAAATATTCACCTGCTTTTACCGTTGTTTTATTCGTTTCAAGCCTTTCAAGCGTATCAATGTATTGATAATTTTGACCTGAAGTCGCCTCGACAATTAGTTGTCTTGCCCGGTCCTCTTTTCCTTTTTTAAATGATTTTAATAATTCATCAAGTCCTTCACGGTCAATGATTCCGACCTGAGTCGCTGCCGCTAATTGATAACATGGATCTGATATTTTATCTGTACTTGTGACAATTATACTTTTTTCAGCTTCATAAAAAGCCCTTGCTGCGTAAATTTCTTGTACCGCTGATAACCCTAATTTATCTGTATATCTTTTTGCTTGCAAAACAACTTTTTCATTTTCTTCATTATAAAAAACCATATCGGCACCAAAATCACGGCTTTTTTTCGTTTGATAAATCGTTCCTACACCTATAGCAGCAAATAAAACGAGTAAATAATCCTCAAATTCATGTCCACTCATTCGATCAATATCACGAATCGTTATTTTCATTAAGTCATATTTCTGCTTCTTTAATTTGCGGACAACGATCCAAATAATAGATGTGGCTATCAACACAAGAACTAGAATTAAAAGGAGCTGTTGTTCAAAGGCCATATTGTTTCATTCCTTTAGCTTTAATATCCTTTTATTTTACACAAATTCCCCCGTGCACACAAACACCTGTTTGTATATCTTTCTACATCAAAAGTTGTAGAAACACTCAGACCATTTCGGTAACTCTTCCTCCATCCAATCCACGATGTCGAAATAGTTGGTTTTTTCTAAAATAAAGTTAACCAAACAAAAGGAGCTAAAAAAATGAATACAAACAAAAAAGTGATTCTGATTACTGGAGCTTCACGAGGATTAGGAGAATCGTTAACTTACCATTTTGCCAAAAAACAAAACCAATTAGTTATTTGTTCACGAAACATAAAAGAATTGCTCCCCGTCAAATTAAAAGCCGAATCATTCGGAGCAGAAGTAATAGCACTTGAAGCCGATGTTGCAAACTTTAATGATGTTGATCGGCTCGTATCCGTTGCCGAGGATTCTTTTGGAAAAATTGATATTCTTATTAATAATGCGTCTATTTTTGGGCCTGGCCTGACGGAACTTGCCGACTATTCAGAGATTCAATTTGAACAGGTTTTACAAATCAATATTATGAATCCATTTCTTATGTCGAAAAGAGTACTAGCAGGAATGCTTGCTCGGAATGATGGTTTGATAATAACGCTCACATCGGCTGCTGGAAAAACAGGTTTTGCTGAATGGGGAGCTTATGGTGTTTCAAAATTCGCTGTAGAAGGACTGATTCAAACGTGGGCAGATGAACTACAGGACACAGGTGTTGAAACATGCCTTATTGATCCAGGAGAGATGGACACTGTCATGCATGATATTGCTGTTCCTAATTGCGATTATCCATTGTTGAAACCATCGCAGCTTTTACCACTTTTTGATCAAATTATTCATAATCAAGGTTCTGTTAACGGAAAACGTTTTGAAATCGTTGAATATTTAGAGGGGGATTTATAATGAACATAGTCAATAATATTCATCAATCCTTTCAAATTCCAGCCAATTTACATGCCAATACCCCAGCTGAGTACCGAGAAAACAGTCGTTCTCAAGTCAATATGATGGTGTTAAATAAACAAACAGGTGCAGTGAGTGATCACCATTTAGCAAACCTGCCTCACCTTTTGTCTCCAGGCGATTTACTTGTTTTTAACAAAAGCCGGACGATTCCTGCTTTGCTAAGAAGCAAAGATCAAAAAATAGAAATTCGTCTTGCTCGAAAAATAACTGATTTAAAATGGGAAGCCTTAATTTTTCAGAATGATGAGAGGAGAGATTGTATCTTACTAGAAGGAGGTGGACAGCTAGACATAGTGGGCACTGGTAGTGAAGCTCCTTTAGTCGTTGTCGAATTCAGGCAAATATCCGAACCGATTTTGTCGTACCTTTATAAATATGGTGCCCCGATTCGTTATGAATACATCCATAAACCATGGCCAATGCAAGATTATCAAACGATTTTTGCCTCGGTTCCAGGCTCAGTCGAGATGCCTTCAGCAGGTCGAGCTTTTTCGTGGAAGTTGATTCAACAACTAAAAAAATCAGGCATTCAAATTGCTTTCCTTGAATTACATGCTGGCATTAGCTATTACGGTGATAATCAATGGCCAAATCCAAAAAATCACCCTGAAGCCTATTCAATTCCAGTAGAAACGATTGAATTAATCAAAAAGACCAAACATCATGAAGGTAAAATCATCGCCGTCGGCACAACCGTTGTTCGAGCACTCGAATCATTTGCTTTAGAAAATAACCCCTTAAACGGGGAAACAACAACTGATTTATATATAAACAGACAGCACCCACTCCAAATAGTAGACGGTCTTATGACAGGTCTCCATGAACCAGATACGAGTCATCTCGACCTCTTATGTGCTTTTACTGAGGAAGCTTATATTATTGACGCTTATCGACATGCATTGAAGCAGCAATATCTTTGGCATGAATTTGGCGATTTAAATTTAATCTTTTAAGGAGGACCTAATGTACGTCTTACACCATATCGGCATTGAAGTTCAGCATTTGCAAAATTCACTCCAATTTTATCAGCACTTTTTTGACGCAAAAATAGGAGAAAAATTTTTAATGGATGACGAAGAAATTGTTTTTCTCGAACTTGATTCCTTTGTCATTGAACTCATTCACTCAAAACAAACGGGAAAAAAGCCTCAAACATCAACTGTTCACTTCGCCTTAAAAGTACCTAATTTAATGGAAGAAATCGCTGCACTAACTAAAAAAGGGTTCACAGCAAGCGATGGCCCTTATCATTTAAGCAATGGATTAAAAGTGGTTTATTATGAAGGTCTAGACCATGAAGTCATTGAATTAATGGAGTAAATGGTGCCGCTTATCCCACTTTGCGCCGTAGATAGTCTAATACAAACAAATACACAATAAGAAAAAGACTGCTAAAAGCCAATAAAATGGCTTTTGGCAATCCCTCCTCCTTAAAAATGGGCGATTTTAAATTTAATCGCAAACAAGGCTGCTTGGGTCCGATCATGAACCTCTATTTTGCTAAAGACATTTGAAATGTGGGTTTTAACCGTTTTTTCGGTAATTTCTAAATCAGCCGCTATTTCTTTGTTGCTTTTTCCTTTCGCAATTTCAATTAAAACTTCCTTTTCTCTCTTCGTTAAAGAGTTCACGAGCTTCTCTTCCTCGGAAGCCTCATTCGAAATACGCGTTAACACATATTTAGTCACTTTATCATGTAATTTACTTTCGCCTCGATATACGGCCCGAATTGTTTCCGCTAACTGTTCGGGCTTAATATCCTTTAATTGATAGCCACTTGCTCCGGCTTGCAAGGCTGGAATCACATGGTCATGCTCGGAAAAGCTACTTAAAACAAGCACCTTGATCTTTGGAAACTGTTTAAGCATTTTTTCTGTTGCCTCAATTCCATCCATTACAGGCATTAAAAGGTCCATCAAAACGACATCAGGTTGGAGGGCTTTCACTTTATCCATGGCCTCTTTTCCATTTTCGGCTTCCCCGACAACCGTCAAGCCTTCCACCGTTTCCAAAAAATAAATCAAACCTTTTCGAACAACGGTATGATCATCAACAACCATCACTTTAATCGTCATCTGCCTCGCTCCCCCCTCAATTAAAAAACTCTTTATTTAATCGGCAAAATAATCTCAATTTTTGTTCCTTTTCCTAGATTGGAATCAATTTGTATGGAGCCACCAACTTCATTAATTCTCTCTAACATACTACTAATGCCGACACCTTTTTTTATTTCTTTTAGTTCGAATCCTACCCCTTTATCTTCTATCAATACTTCAACTTTTTCCTCTGAAAAAATGAGACCGATCATCATCTTATTCGTTTCAGCATGTTTTTTACAATTATTAATGGCTTCTTGAAGTACACGCCATAAGCAAACTTCACGTTCTTCAGATAATGCTTTTAACCCTTTTGCTTGAACCTCAATTTGTAAGCCAATTAACTCACTATATTTTTTAATCGCAGACATTAAACCAAACTCTAGTCCCTCTGGTCGTAATTGGTAGATTAACTGTTTTAATTCCTGTAAAGCTTCGTTACCGAGTTCATGAATCAATTGAACAGAAGCTTGAATCCGAGGATCATCCACCCGCTTTTCTAGTCCCTTTGCATGCAAAACTAATGAAAATAATAACTGATTAACAGAATCATGTAAGTCGCGTGCTAAACGATTCCTTTCTTCCGTTCGAACGACCATCTGCTGCTTTTTTTCAAGTTGAATTTGCTTAAGATGAAGAGATAAATGGGCCATAAGATCTTGAATAAGCGACTCTGATTCTTTCAAAAAATGACTGGAAAATATCATCAGTGATAATTCCTCTCCATCTAATTCAATCGTTACTTTGTGTATATGTCGATTTTTCACGCCATTAAAAAACGTTTCCGTTCCGTACGATAACTGTACACCGCTCCAATCAAAAAAGGTGAGCATAACCGTCCCCGCCTGCTCTAAAAAACGTCGTTCGTCCGTTTCCTGTTTCATTATCGCTATATATTTTCCAAACTGCGAGAGGATTTTGGTCCGCTCTTGTTCTTGTAAAAAGAGTCGAAACCGTTTCACTGTTGCACCAATTTGATAGGCGACCGTTTCAAATAACTCTAACTCCTGATTACTAAACTGATCAATTCTTGGCGACGCAACATTGATTAATCCAAATGACTCTTCTCCTGCTTGAATCGGAATCGTTGCATGCCTTTCCATCCCATTCGTACTGCCTAAATTATGAAGAGTCGCTTGTTCAAGTCGTTTGCAATTCATAATATTAATCGCATGTGTTAACTCATTGTTTTTATATTTATTTAAACACCAGCATCCACCTTTTCTTAAAGGCTCACATTCATTATGAGATAATCCAGCCGGCAAACCAGAATAAGCGACTAATTGCTGTTGCTCCGATTCATCCATTAAAAAAATCCAACCACTTTCAATCCCTGTCGTCTCTAATAAAGCATCCAATACTGCTTGGAGCATTCCTTCTAAGTTATCGCCTTCATTCAATGTTTTGGAAATCATCCGTAATGTTTCAAGAGCATTCATACGAATCAACCTTCCACTCAAAGCTTGAGAATTCCTATTACTTATTTTACATGATTGAGAAGTAGAGGGAAATGTTCGAAATAAAGATGCGTTTTCGTACAAAAAAGCAAAAAACAGATGAAAAGCTCTCGTCTTCTCATCTGCCTTTTCTATTTATTTTCCTTCTAATACTTCTATAACTTCTTTTAACGTTTCTGGCTGCCCGACATTTCCCGGAAAAATGACATAAGAAGCATCAGGAAACTTACTTTCTTGACCAGTTGTCCAAACTGGAATACCCGGCTTAACTTGCCCAGCAACTTCTGCCCGCTTCACTGATAAGCCCATTGTTCCTATGCTGCTTGATGTAATCCCACCTTTAGCTACAATATAACTCGGCTGAACGCTTAAATCACGAACGATACTCGTAACCGCATCAGAAATTTTTACGGATTGCTTCAACTCTTCTTCTTTCATATTTTCTCCTAGGTCTAAACGTTCACGTCGAGTAAAATAAACAACCGATTGACCCTTTTTAATAGCTTCCTCACACGCTAAGCGAACTCTCTTTGTTTCTTGTTTGAATTTATCCTCATCTTGGACAAGATGTACATCAAACTCAATTCCTTTCACCAAACCACTTTTAAGTAAATGATTTAATTGCTGAGTCGTTTTCTTCACATGAGATCCGACCACAATTAATCCACCGTTTTTATTCTGTTCGCTCACCATATTAGCACGTAGAAGCAATGATTTATCACTGATCCCCCCGAGCACTTTTGTCAACGCAGCAGCACTGCGGCAAAGGAATCGCTTTCCTTCTTTAAGAGCTCGCATAAATGCCGTTGAGAACACTTCTACATCCTCATAACCTACAGCATTTACGACCACCTTTTGAAAGCCCTTTGTTTCAAGTAATTGTTGTTTAACCTTTTCGATACGTTGATTACGTAAATCGTCTAAGCTAATATAAATGGTCCCCTCTTTTGTGAATTTACCATCTGTTTTTTCTTCAATCCACTCCCCTAGATGGGAGGCAGTAAATCCGAATGTGCGGTCCTTTGCAAACTCTGTCTCACCTACAGGAATTAGCATGTCACCCTCTTGTACATAATGAACATCATTAATAGTAAAGCGACCCCCTTCCTTAAAAAAAGGAATAATGATCTCTCCATCAAAACGAAGATCGCTTTGTTTTTCAATCGTTTGTTTAAGGGTCTCTGTTTCAAGCGGATAATTCCCTCTAAGTGTAGAGTCTCCACGACTGATAATGACATAAGGGATTCCCATTTCATCTGAAACAGCCTGAACTCGTTCAGCAATTTGCTCATGGTATTCTTTTGTTTCCCTTTCTGTAAACCCACGCGAGTTTGTTAAAATGAAGAAAATGCGACGGTCTTCACTAAATCCGGCATGAATTGATTCCTTGTCCCAATCTGTATAAACCGAAACTCCGTGCACCGTTTGAATTCCTGTCGGGTCGTCATCAAGCACGATAACCTTAAAAGGAGAATCCTCTAGTTCCGCTCTCAATGCAGCTTTAATGGCTCCGCCGTCTACTTCAGGCACTTGACTCATTACTTGATGTACATGTAACGGGTTCATTATTTATTCTCCTCCCTTTCCACAACGACATTGGCCATTTTTTCGTAATGCTGAACGATACTTGCATGGTCAAATTCTTCTTTTCCATCTGCCACAAGAGAATGAAAAATCTCTAGCAATTGACTTGAAAGTGGCAATGGTACATGAAGCTCATGTGCCGTATTCATGACGTTTGTTAAATCCTTCATATTAATATCTACACGTCCACCTGCTTTAAAATTCCGATCAAGGATCATTGGAACTTTAGCATCCATTACGGTGCTTCCAGCAAGTCCTCCACGAATCGCTTGATACATCTTTTCAATATCAATACCCGCTTTTGCAGCAAGTGTTAAAGCTTCTGAAACCGCAGCAATATTTAAATTAACAATAATTTGATTGGCTAGTTTAGCTGTAGTCCCACAACCAGAGTCACCTACAAGAACAATATCTGTTCCCATTGCCTCTAATACAGACTTTGCGTCTTCAAATACAACTTTTTCTCCACCAACCATAATGGCAAGCGTACCATCGATTGCTTTTGGTTCGCCTCCACTTACTGGTGCATCAAGGAAATGAACACCTTTCTCTGCCACTTGTGAAGCCATTTGTTTTGAATCAACCGGAGAGACAGAACTCATATCGATAATGATTAAACCTTCTTTTGTCCCTTCCATAACACCGTTTGGGCCGAATAATGCTGCTCGAACATGCTCACCTTTAGGAAGCATCGTAATCACAATCTCACTATTTTCCGCCACTTCTTTTCCTGATGTAGCAGGAGTAGCTCCTTCTTTTGCAATCATATTAACAGCTTCTTCGTTCAAATCAAAAACAGTAACAGAAAACCCATTCTTCAACAATTTTTTTGTCATAGGCATTCCCATAATACCGAGTCCAATAAATCCAACATGTTTCTTCATTGCTTTTCTCCACCTTTTAATCTATCTATTTTTATTTAAATCACTTAGTCACATGCTCTAGTTTCTCTTTAAATTCCTGGAAGAATACTAGATATAGCACTTAATAAGTAAATCACTGTCAATGCGGTGAGTCCCGCGATAAAGCCACCAATGCTCCAAACACGAAGCGTTTCTGAAACCGAGAGACGCCCAAATTTTGAAACAACCCAGAATCCAGAATCATTTGGTAGAGAAAGACCAATTCCACCGGCACATATCGCAAGACCTAATAAGATCGGTGAAACTCCTAAATCAACTGCCATTGGTCCCATAATCGTTGCCGTTGTTACAAGTGCCACCGTCGCACTTCCAAGAGAGGCACGTAAGATTTGGGCAAAAACAAACCCTAATAATAAGGCAGGCATATTAAATCCTTGCATCATACTAATTAATAAATCACCTAAACCTGTTTCTTGAACAACTCGTCCAAAAGCACCACCAGCACCCGTTATTAAAAGAATCATTCCAGATGCCTCAAATGCTTGTTTCATAACTGTTCCTGTGTCTTCTTTAATATATGGTTTTAAAACAAAAATCGCTACAATTACACTAATAAGCAAAGCACTGTTTTTGTCACCGACTATGGCAAATATGGTTGGCAGTAACGCCTCTTGATTCTCACGGAACACTACATTATTCATCACTGTATTCGATAAAATTAATACAATTGGAAGGGCTAGCATTGCATACGATAGCCATGTAGGGATTTCTTTCCGTCCCGAAGCTTTTGCCACCGCTTCCACTTCTTCTTTTTCATCGTCTAGTCTATTTCCATTTGGAATACGCTTTCCAATAAATTTACCATAAATAACTCCCCCTACAAGAGTTGCTGGAATTGCAACTAATAGTCCATAGAGGAAAAAAACACCAATATCTGTCCCCATTTGGTCAGCCACTACTAAAGGACCAGGTGTAGGAATGATTAAACTGTGTGAAACAATTAAACCAATGGCTAGAATCGTTACAAAAGTCGCCAAAGAAATTTTTGTCTTTAAAGATAAACTATAGACAAGCTTATTTAAAATAATAAATGCCGCATCAAAGAACACCGGAATCGCAACTGTTGTAGATGTTGCAGCTAAAGCATATGGAGAATTTTTGACCCCAAAAGCACGAAGCATAGAATTCGCTATTTTTTCAATAGCACCAGATGCAGCTAAAAATTGACCAAATATAATACCAAGTCCAATTAGAATCCCAACGCCAGTGAGTGTCCCTCCAAACCCTTCGGCAATCACACCCGGAATTTCACGTGCCGGGATCGTAGAGAGTAAACCAATACCAATGGCTGTGACTAAAAGAGCAATAAAAGCATCCCACTTAAATTTAATAATTAGAATAAAAAGGACAATTAAAGCGATTACAAAACCGAAAATAAGCCCATTTCCTGTTAACATAAGAGCACCCCATACTTCATAATTTATTTACTAAGACTAAGATCGTTTACTTTTTCATTCGAGTAACGGCTAGGCGTGAACGATTTATATTCGTTTTTCCTTCCCCTCCTGATTCAGCTACTACACGTGCATATAGTGTGTCCATTAATGCAAGCTGTACTAGCCTTGAAATCATCGCATCAGCCTGACGCGTCGTTTCATGGGCCTGTGTGACGAGCAAGCAATCAGCTAGTTCGGCCAAGGTAACCTTATCATTTGAAGTAATGATTAACACAAAAGCTCCATTATTTTTAGCCATCTCACAAACGTTAATAATATCAATCGTTTCACCTGAATGTGAAAGGGCGATAACCATATCTTTTTCATTCATATGACTTGCATATATTGCTTGATAATGCGGATCCTTTACAGATAGCGTCATGCCACCAAGCCTCATAAATTTATGGGCGCCATCTTCCGCAATTGTTCCAGACAACCCTTGCCCAAAAAAGTAAAGCCTTTCAGAATCCATGATTTTTTTAACAGCAGATTCCATATGATTTAAATTCATTTTCTCTTTTGTCATCGCTACCGCTTGCGAGAATTGCTCTCCTATTTTTTCAAAAATGATAGTTGCTGCATCCCCAGGCATAATATCAATTTCCTCAAGAGAAGGCGGTTTCATTTCTGCCAATTCTTGTGCAAGTGCCACTTTCAATTCTTGATAACTGTTGTAACCAAGTTTTTTATACAACCGTACAACGCTCGGCTCACTTACCTCACTAAGGAGAGCTAGTTCATTCATTGAAAGTAAAAATGGTTTTTCATGCTTTTGGAGTTGAACAATGATTTTATCTTCCGTCGTTGTAAGCGATTTCTTTTTACCTTTAATCCGTTCTTGAAAACTGGACACCTAAACACCTCCTACTTATTAGTAGTAATATTACTACATGAAATTTTGATTTTCAATACTTTTTTAATGCATTCACCAATATTAACCGAAGAATCCGCAATAAACGAACTTTCACACAAGGATTAAATGTAGTTTAATTACACAAACTAATAATTTTGTTAGTTTTACTACAATAACATACTCTTAACTTTTTTTAAAACAAGAAGTTTCCCAATAGAAACCGTCTAAAAAAAGCAATCAACTATCCTCATATCGTTACTCCCTACCAAACATAAAGAGGGCATTTCTAAAATTCTAGAAATGCCCTATTTATGCTTAATCAATAATCTATCCAAATCATTTCAATAATAAAATAAACGACAAGAATCGCTAATGCAGAACCGAGTAACTTTTCTATGCTACCACCTGTTCTAACAGTAAAAGGAAAACGAACGGTAATGTTTAGAGGATAGAGAAACTTAATCCCATTCCGAGTAAATGAATCCAATACAAAGTGACTGATCATGCCTGATAAAAGACCAATTGTTATCGCTTCAACTGGGACAAACTTATTCATTAAAAATCCAACGATACATAAAAACAATAAGCTATGCGTAAACGTTCGGTGTCCAAAAAGCGTATTGACCGTTTTCGATAAAAGAGGAAATCTTCTCCCTATTTTACTGCCACTATGGCAAATATCCGGTAATAATCCTCCAACCGCTCCTGATACCATTAAAGCCAACGGGTCATAGCTCGTGAATTGTGCGACGGTGGCCGATAAGGCAAGTCCACCGATAAGATGTGTTTTTCCTGTCAATCTTTTAACCTCTTTCTCAAACCTTTTTTGAAGTAGAAAACCTGTACTTCCCTCTCATAAACTTAAAAATACAAATTTTACCTCTATGTACCTCACGATTTAACTGTACTAGTTTATCATGTTTTCAATCGTACGAGATTGGTTTTAGATTGATTCATTAAAAGTAACTAAGATTCATCTATTTGACACATCGGATTTATCGTCATAAACAACGACACCGCGAGAAATTGTATATTTAACTTTCCCTTTAAATTTCTCCCCCACATACGGACTTATCGAATGACGATATTTTAAATCTTCTGTTTTTAACGTAAATTCTTCATTTAAATCCACTAATACAAAGTCTGCGTCAGCACCGATTTGGATTGTTCCTTTTTCAGGGTAAAGCTTAAATCGTTTCGCTGGTTGAACACTTAGTAGACGAACCATATCTGTTAAAGCTAAATTCCTCTTATGATAGCCTTCCGTTAACAACACATTTAACGTACTTTGACAACCAGAAATTCCACCCCAAACATCAAAAATCGTTTCACCTTTTTTTAATTCAGGTAGAGAAGGAGAATGATCAGAGCTTACTAAGTCAATTTCACCTGCTTTTAATGCCTGCCACAGCTCATCCACCTCATCTCGTGGCCTTAATGGCGGGGCACATTTAGCTAATTCCCCTATTTTCTCAAACTCATCTAATGAAAAGTATAAATAATGAGGGCATGTTTCCACGGTAACATCAATGCCTGCTCTTTTTGCTTGTAAAATTCTTTTGATGACTTTACGGCTGCTGACATGACAAATATGAATACGACATCCCGTTTGTTCCGCAAATCGTAAAATTCGCTCAACCGCTTCTAATTCGGATTCAATCGGTCTTGCCTCACTATAATCTCTTACAGAAGTCCTTCCTTCTTCAAGCGCTTTTTGTGATAATTCATTCACCATTTTATTGGATTCAGCATGGACAGCAAGGATGCCATCAAGTTCAGCGATTTTTTTCATTCCGTTTAACAACGTATCATCCTCAGAAAACACAAAATCATCCGTCCCACTTGCAGACATAAAAGCTTTAAACCCAATCACACCCGCCTCATCTAAATCCTGCAAATCATCTAGATTATTCGGAACGAGCCCACCCCATAATCGGTAATCAACAATTGATTTCTGTTTCGCAAGCTCATTCTTTTTATCATACTCCACTCGATTGATTGTTGGTGGATTGCTATTAAGTGGCATGTCAAAAAAAGTGGTTACCCCGCCAGCAGCTAGACTTGCACTTCCTGTCTCAAATCCTTCCCAAGCGGTCCGCCCTGGTTCATTAAAGTGAAGATGAACATCAATCACGCCTGGAAATAAGTGTAGTCCACTCCCATTAATCATAGTCTTCGCCTTCGCATCTAATATCCCAACTTCTGTCAATTCGACAATCTTCCCTTCTTCCACCGCAATATCTGCCTCAAAAATAGAAGAATCTGTCACCACTGTCACAGAATGAATGATTAATTGATATATCTTCATACATGTTCCTCCTACCCAATATCAGTCCATTTCTTTTTATCATAACGAAAAAACAGGAAGATTAATTTCCAATCGTTAGATTTTATGACGTAATTTATTAGAGGATTTTTCAAAAATATATAGTTTATTTCCTATGAGAATAAAAATCTTCTGTTTTGCAGGTATAAAAAAAGGTGACAAAGTCATGCTAAGAATTAAGAGAATTACCCATTTTTATGAAGGAGGATTATTTATTAATGAACGATAAGAAGAACTTAATTCCAATTTTATTATTTATTTGTAGTTACTTATTGATTCAACTTTACCATTTCAATCAGCTACTCTTTCTATATACTGCATCCGCACTTGCTTTGATTGTTTCCAGCTGGCAACTAAACAAATGGTCCAAACGTCAAAAAAAACTAAAACAGTTAGCCTCGAAATCTAATTCAGATTTAACGACGGTCGAATTACATCAATTACTAAAGCTTTTATTTAAAAAGCAAGGCTATCAAGTCGAAGAAAATGAAGGAATTGCTGCTTTTTTATTAAAGAAAAACAAAAGAAAACATCTGTTTTTATCCAAAATAAAGAGGTTACAAGCCCAACGATCCAGCAACTTATTAACTATAATCAAAACAAAATGGTTAATCATAGCTTTCTAGTCTGCATCGAAGGCTATTCCTTATCAACTAAAAAGTTAGCTCATGCCAACCGAATTACATTAATTAATGAAAACGTATTAGATGCGATGAAGGAACATATTTTACAAAGAAGATTCTTTTCGACTAAGCAGCAAACGTCCGAGAAAAACTCTTCTTCACGCTCCGTTGATTCTTAATCTTAAAAGGGAGAACAAGAAGCTATCAAATTGCAACCGCCTACATGATAGCTTCTATTTCCTTTTTTTGACCTGCACTCAACGCATTACATACTGCTGGCTTTTCGGACTCTAATCCTGGCACCTCTCTAATTTCATTGCCTATCTCAGTTTTTTCGCACTCTAATCTCGGCAATTCTCTAATTTCATTACCTATCTCAGCTTTTTCGCACTCTAATCCCAGCAACCCACAAGTTTCATTACCTATCCCAGCTTTTTCGCACTCTAATCTCCACAACCCACAAGTTTCATTACCTATCCCAGCTTTTTCGCACTCTAATCCCAGCAACCCACAAGTTTCATTACCTATCCCAGCTTTTTCGCACTCTAATCTCCACAACCCACAAGTTTCATTACCTATCTCTGCTTTTTCGCACTCTAATCTCCACAACCCACAAGTTTCATTACCTATCCCAGCTTTTTCGCACCCAAATCCTCGCAACTCTCAAATTTCATTACCAAATAATCCTTTTTCGTACCCTACTCCACACAACTCTCAAATTTCATTACCAATCCCAATCAATTTTCAAACAAACAAAAAAGACCCCATAAAGCCAGTGTCTACTAGCCTCATGGAACCTTCTTATGCTACCTACTTATCTTCAAAGGTAATATTAACACCTTTATCGATGTTTTTTGCACAAATTGCCAAACTCCCCCATGTGACGAATCCAATCACAACAAGATAAATGGCAAATCCAATTAGATTGCTCCACCAACCCGATGCTAAGTTTCCTTCTAACATACCAATGAGAAAGGAAGGTATCCCATGTTCAGATTCCGCCGCATTCAAAATATCACCTAAGTACTCATTTGGGAAAAAGGTGAGTGCTGTCGGAATGAAGACGATAAACAAGTAAAAAAATAACATCATCATCATAATGATCGAGCTTGCTGTATCAACCCGGTTTTGTGGATTATTTGGATTGTATTTACTTCCAATGCTACTAATAAATAGGCCAATCGCTACAGCTCCTACTAACACACCCGTAACCCCTAGCCAGCCTAAGAAGATGCTTATGACAGACCAATTAAAAATTAGGCCTGAAACGATTTGTACTATTGCTACAAATACAGTCATTATGATTACATTCGCCCAAAACTTACCCATGGCTACCTTCCAACCAGATAGTGGAAGAACTCGTAATAAATCAATCGCATACGCTTCACGGCCTAAAGACCCTGCACTAAAAAATCCGGACACTAATACGGCCATAAAACAAAAACTCACTTGTAATGTTGGCCACGTGATATAAGGAGCTTGCTGTAAGGCAGACCAGCCGCCTTCAAAATCTCGTAAATTCAAAAAGGGAAAAATGATAATAACCAATGTCGGAATAACCGCAGTCCACTCCCGAACATCTCGTTTAATCATAAGCCATTCCTTTTTACTCATCATTCGAATCGGTCCATTAAGGGTCACTTTTTTATTTTTTTCTTTTCGTTTTTCTTTTTCCTTCCACTCGATTCACTTAGGTTAACCCAACCGGTTAGTAACGCTCTTTCCACCAAAATAGATGAAATCCAAAATATAAATAGCGTTAAAATGATTAAAAATATCAACATGATGACGGTCTTCAGTTGCCATTCTCCCAATAAAGAGTCCGTTAAAACAACAGCCCCCCAATGCA
The DNA here is from genome assembly GCF_000292245.2 of Alkalihalobacillus alcalophilus ATCC 27647 = CGMCC 1.3604. Lineage (GTDB taxonomy): Bacteria > Bacillota > Bacilli > Bacillales > Bacillaceae_D > Alkalihalobacillus > Alkalihalobacillus alcalophilus. Next base: position 80,095 of record NZ_ALPT02000005.1, read on the forward strand.
TCGGTAGCCACTCTGGAATTCCAGCAAGTTGGCCCCACTCCATGTTCTCATCAAGTGAAAAGAAGCTACCATTTAATAATTGAAAACCTAAATAAAAGGTGATCCCAGCTAAAGCAGAAACAGCAGTAAAAAGCTCCTTTGCTTTTGTTGGAGGGATTAATTGAATTAATAATAAGTTGATTAAATAAGCAAGTGATACACCTAAAATGGTAAAGAAAAAAGTCACAATATAACTAATCGGGTAATAGTAAATAGAAGCTCCTGCCGACACCCCAAAGACGGTCAGACAAAAAACAGCAAATAAATAGGCAATAATCGGTATACCTAATAAGTTCAATAGAAATTTTGCCCAAAAGATATCTTTGACTTTGACAGGCAACGTAAATAATAATTCAAGATCACTCTCACTAAACAAACGATTAAAGACAAGCGGAATCGTAAAAATAAGTAAAACGAGTGAGAGTAGCAAAAGCCCATACTCATTGATGATTGGAATCGCTTGTTCAGGAGCATGTCTGGCCAGCATCATGATAAAACTTCCTGCTATAAATAAAACGAAGAGTCCTATGAACGCTAAAAAAGCATAAGCAAATACTTTAGTCGTATTTGAAGATAAATCGCGATACTCATGTTTAATGAACATTTTCAAAAGGCGGAACATTAAACTTCCTCCTCTTTCATACTCGAGACAAGAAGTTGAGATTCGGCATCTCCTGTTAAATCTAAGAAAATATCTTCTAAAGTCGAATCATTTCCTCTTTCTTTTTTTAATTCATCCATAGAAGCGACTGTGATGAGTTGTCCATCTTTAATAATCCCAACTCGATCACACATTTGCTCGGCTATTTCTAAAATATGTGTCGACATAAAAACCGTCATGCCATCATCACATAATTGTCTTAGTAAGCTTTTTAATATTTTTGCACTTTTTGGATCTAAACCAACTGTCGGCTCATCCAAAAATAAAATCTCAGGTTTATGTATTAAAGCGGCACAGAGGGAGAGTTTTTGTTTCATTCCATGTGAATAATCACCAGCATATTCATCTAAACGACCCTTTAACGAAAATAACTCTGTATAATGATTCATTCGTTGTTCAAATAACTCATCTTCAACTTCAAATACACTCGCGATAAACTCTAAATATTCCCGCCCTGTCAGCTTCGGATAAATTAAAGGCTGGTCAGGGACATAAGCCATTTTCTTTTTCACTTCAATTGGCTTTTTTGCAATATCCATTCCGACCAACTCGACAAAACCAGCTGTAGGTTCTAATAAACCTGTCATCATTTTAATCGTTGTTGTTTTACCCGAGCCATTAGGCCCAAGAAAACAAAATAATTCCCCTTTATTCACCGTTAGATTGACTTCTTTGACCGCGTATTTTGTTCTAAATCGTTTCTCCAACTTCACAAGTCGAATCGCTGTTGGCATCTTACCCCTACTTTCTTTTTTCATTCTTAGTATTACTTTATCAAATTAATCCCAATTAAAACAAAGGTTAAGAGAATACAGCAGGGCTTTCTAAACACTCCTACTGGTCAAGATATATTTTTTGGTTATATAAATAAAAAAGGCTCCTGCTAACGCAACAACAAAAAAAGACACAAAAAAGATGCCGGGAATTGGCCCTTGGTTAATCGAACCAAAATTCACTTCCGATTGAAGAAACGCTACACTATCATAGGCGTAGATAATATCCGGTTTATACAAAATAGTTGCAAACCAAGTGTAAACAAAAGCTCCAACGAAATAGAGAATATGAACGATAAGAGAGAAAAAGATAGATTGAAAGAATAACTTCATATAAGACACCTACTAACCTAATCATTTCCTTTTATTATACATGATCCCCCTAAAACTAAAACCAATATTTCCCTTAATTTCAAAAGAAAAAATGGCTAAAGCATCTGCTTCAACCATTCCCACTGTTTATAAAACGGCCCGTTCTTCTTTTAGAGCTTCTGAATAATAGGACAAAGCAGCCTGCACCGCCTCACCTCGATGAACCGATACGCCACTGGCTATAAGTACCGCTTCAAGGGCACCAAGTGTTAACAAAACATTTCGTTTTTGACAGCTATACCCCATCGTCCCAATTCTCCAGATCTTCCCCGCGAGCGGACCAAATGAACTCGCAATTTCAATTCCAAATTCATCAAGCAGCATCCTCCTTACTTGCTCTCCATTCACTCCCGCTGGAATAGAAATACATGTAACCGTCGGCATCTTGCTCGCCTCATCACCGAATAAAGTAAGCCCCATCGCTTTAATTCCCGCCACTAATGCTTGTTCATTTACGCGATGGCGCTCAAAACGCTGCTCCAATCCTTCCTCAAGAATTAACTTCAACCCTTCATTTAATCCGTAAAGCATAGCTGTTGCTTCAGTATGATGATTCAAACGGGCTGGGCTCCAATAATCCTGTAATTGACTTAAATCAAAATAATTGCTTTTAATTCTTCTTTTCACATTTACTTCAGATCTTTCCGTAATCAACCCTTGTTCAATCGATTTTCTTTCTTTTAGTATGTTTTCAACTCGCTCGTTATAAGTTAGTGGAGCCATTCCAGATGGGACTGACAAACATTTTTGCGTCCCCGTAATCAGACCATCTATGAACCATTCATCCGTTTTGACGTCGGTACCGCCGACCGTCGCCACTGCATCGACAATGAATAAAATGTCAAGCTCACGACATGCTTTCCCGATTTCTTGAAGCGGCTGCATTCTTCCAGTCGATGTATCACCATGAACCATTGCCAATATTTTTGGTTGCTCTTTTTTTAAAGCCCTGATAATTTCTTCTGGCTCAAAGACTTGCCCCCACTCTTTCTCAATAATCGTCACTTCTGCTCCGCAACGTTCAGTAATTTCTTTTAATAAATAACCAAAACGACCAAAGCAAGGAATCAGTACTTTATCGCCTTCTTCAATTACACTACAAAGCATTGCTTCAATTCCTGCTCGCGAAGTTCCATCGATCGGAAAAGCCCACTCGTTTTTTGTTTGGAGTACCTCCCGTAATAATTGCATCGTTTCATTCATAATCGATGTAAAGGCTGGATCAAATTGACCTAATATCGAATGAGACATCGCCTGTCGTACTCTCGGATCGACTTCTACTGGTCCTGGTGTCATAATCGTTCTAACCGGAATGTGTAAAGGCTGGTTTCCTCTCATATAGTTCTCCCCTTTTTTATTTCGCTAACTTATATAACGTCTGAAATAACACTTCTGTACCTGCTGCACAATCTTCTATACTTGACCACTCTAAAGGGTTATGACTAATACCACCCTTAGACCGAACAAAAATCATCGCCATTTCTGTGATTTTGGTCATCATTAAAGAATCATGCCCGGCCCCACATGGTAACGTCATCGTCGGTATCTTTAATTCTCCACATGTATCGACAATTGACTGAACAAGTGCTGGTGAACATTTAGCTGGGTCGACTTCTTTATTGACTTCAATCTTGACTAATACGCCACGTTTTTGAGAAATTTTTTTTAATAAAAGGTGAAGCTCCTCAATCATCTCCGTTCTTTTTTTAAGGTCAACATGCCTCACATCGACTGAAAATTTGGCCCTTCCTGGAATAATATTGACCCCACCTGGCTCAATATGAAGCTTCCCGACCGTACCGACACCATCATATGTTTTGGCTATTTGTTCAACAGCTAACATCATTTCCGCCATCGCAAGGGAAGCGTCTTTTCTCATATGCATCGGTGTTGCCCCAGCGTGGTCAGCACTGCCAATAACCTCGACCTGTAACCAAACAGGCCCTTGAATATGTGTGACTACACCGACCGATAAATTCTTTTCCTCTAGTACTTTCCCTTGTTCAATATGCATTTCAATAAAGGCCTTGAGCTCCTTTTTTTCCCTCTTACATTCTTTAAATTTTTCCGGCTCTAATCCAGCCTTTTTTAATGCTTCATATAAAGTTATTCCACTATCGTCTTTTAACTCTAAAGTTGACAATTTCAACTCTCCAGCTACTGCTCGACTCCCAATGTATCCTGTCCCAAATCTAGTCCCTTCTTCATCTGTAAAAGAGACAACTTCAATCGGGTGCTCTAATTGTATTTCCAATTCCTTTAACCTTCGAACCGCTTCAATCGCTCCTAATACACCTAATGTCCCATCAAATTTTCCACCATCATACACGGTATCAATATGCGAGCCTGTCATCACAACAGGAGCTTTTTGATTATTCCCTTCAAGTCGACCGATAATATTTCCGACGGCATCTATTTTTACACTTAAACCAGCAGCTTTCATTAGCTCAATCAAAAACTCTCTCGCTAATAAATCTTCTTTTGATAACGATAATCGTGTATTCCCTCTTTCAGGGTACAACGGATCGTTTCCGATTTGATTTATTCGTTCAATGGTTTCCCATAATCTCTTTTTATTAATTTGCATCGATGCTATCATGCTAGTCCCCCTCGTTAAGAATACACCCTATCTCGTATCGTCCATTCTAGTTCGTTTCTAAATGAGCGTCATTATGCATGTTAACCAAAAAGCTTTATATCCTTTAGTTGTTTTAACTAATGAGTAAACATCATCCACCCAAAAGTGAATCTACCACCTTCTCTTTAATTCCTTATTAATAGAAGAATCCCCTTCTCTTCTCATCATTTTACATATCAAAAGCTTGGCAATCAGCCATGAATTCATCTTTCTTTTACACCGGACTAGTAAATACTCGGCTTTTCCCACAAAAAAGAAAGTTATCCGAATGGAAAACTCTCTTTTTTCTAATGACTTAAGGTAAAAAGCTTGAAGTGAATATTTGTGAAGCTTCGACTTTTTCATTTAATAATTCAAGTTCATATAATTGCTCAATTAACAGGGACCAGCGTTCTTCTGACATGTAACCAACCCCATTTTCCGTTGCATCATGACCAAAAATGAAGTCTATTTGTTTGTCCGCTTCATCTGCTAGTTCATCTAAAGCAATTTCGGGATTGTCTTCATGAATGATTTCATTAATCTCATCTGAATGCTCCTTGTAGTACTCCCAACCTTTTAAGAAAGCCGCCACAAAACCTTTCGTTAATTCCTCATTCTCTTCTAAATAAGACTCTGTAGAAAAAAGGACAACCTGATAAGGATCATAACCAGATTCAGAGATTAACAATGTCTCAGTTGGCACTCCTTCCTTTTCAAGCATATAAGGTTCTGAAGTCACAAAGCTTTGGGTAACAGATTCTAAGTCTCCTAAAAAGTTCACATGCTGACCCGTATAAGCTAACTCTTCCACTCCTGACAAATCATAAGCTCCTTTGAGGAATTCCCAATATGCGACACCAGGTTGAACATATGTCGCTCGTCCATTTAAATCTTCAAAGTCAGTGATGCCGGCCCCTTCATGAAACATAAAAGCTTGTGGACTAGATTGCATAACCGCCGCAATTGACTTCACTTCTACCCCTTCATTTCGAGCAAGTAAAATTTGGTCGGCATGCGCTAGACCAAACTCTGCACTTCCAGAAGCGACAATTTGAACACCTGAAACTTGTGGTCCACCCGGCTCCAATGTTACATCCAAACCAACCTCTTCAAAGTAGCCTTGCTCAACCGCCGCATAAGCACCACCATGCTGACTTTTTGGAAACCAGTTTAAAACGAGCTTCAGTTCTTGTAAATCACCTGTAGAACCCGACCCCGTATTTGCTGATTGATCATTTGAAGCTCCACCACAAGCAGCTAATAAACTACTAACAACCATGAGTCCTACAACGATGAACCATTTTCTACTTTTAGGCTTTTTTATCATTCAATTATTTCCCCCTCTTAATTGAGCATCCTTTTGCCATTCTGTTCTGTTACACAAAATTATATGAAGATGAAAGGGTGTGATCATTGTACAGGATGACTAAATTGAAGATAAATCTATAGTTACTTTAAACAATCCAAACCATCATACCGTCTCTTCTATTCTGGCAATCAAAGTTGGAAATAGACAATTGCCTAGTAAACAGTCAAATAAGTTGCTCAAGACAAACAGTTAGGTTAACTTACAAACTTTCGAATCCCTTCATATCATAAGGATGTTGTTACGCATTGGTGCTTTTTTTGTTAACTACCACGATATGTACTATAACCACCTGGTGCAATTAATAGAGGAATATGATAATGCTCCTCTTTATTAGTTACAGAAAATTGAATCGGCACTTTATCTAAAAAAGTATCTTTGCCAAAGTACGTTCCTACATAAAAAACTAATTCATAAACGCCTTCAGTTAAATCTTCCCCCTCAAGTAAGGGGTAATCAATACGGCCATTTTGATTCGTTTCAAATGTACCTAATATAAATCGTTTTTCTGAATCAAGCTTCCACAAATCAATTTTAACTTGAGCTGCTGGTTTTCCTATACTCGTATCTAACACATGTGTCGTTAATGCTCCTGCCATTAGACTCCCCACCTTTTTACGCTTTTATCATTTGATCTAATCGGTATCCAGCAATCTTGCATACTTCCTTTAAAGCTTTCTCTTTTTCCTTATCATAGGAATGCTCTACCCTTTTTTGCATCTGTTCTTTAATGCTTTCCTTTGTGTGTTCCTTTACCGCTATAATAAACGGAAAGCCAAACCTCTGCCTATATCGCTGATTTAAAGCAAAGAAGGACTCATACTCTTCCTTAGATAAAACATTTAAACCAACTGATTGTTGCTCCTTTACGGAATGTTCGGTCATTTCTAATTTTGCCCCTAAATCCGGATGGGCTCTTAATAAAAGTAGTTGCTCCTGTTCCGAAGCCTGAAAGACCGTGCTCGTAAAAAGTTCTTTTAATTGGTCTATCCCCTTCAACTCTACAAATCCATACGTTTTTTCAGCTACCCATGGTGAATCTTCAAATACATGACCGATCTTTTCGATAAAATCTTCTTTTGACATTTGCTTGACTTCTTCTATTAAATAGTTGTGCATCTACATCCCTCCACATGTTAATAGCGATTCTCTTTGCTATTATTTGAGACATAACCAAAATTCAATCTGATAGGAAGCAAACGATCTCAAGGCGGAAATGAACTAGTTATTATAACTAAAAAACTCAAACTCTTTGACCCATATGATTGAATTTTTTAATAGACACTCTTTATTTTGGACGTTTTAAACAATGATTGGATCTTTTTTGTAAGATTATATCTCAAAAAAGTATATGTAAAGCTCTACTTTCTGTAAATTATAATTAAAAGGGATGCCATACGGGGTGAGAATAAAATGAAGCTAATGGAAATATTAGAGCTTGCAACATTTAAACAATCAAAAATTGTCGCTGGGGAAGATGGTCTAAAACGTCATGTTCAATCTGTTAATTTAATGGATGCACCAGATATTATTCATTACTTAAATAAAGATCAGCTTCTCCTCACGACAGCTTATTCTTTACAAAATCAAGAGGAACTTTATACACTAGTTGAGCAAATGGCCGAAAAGGGCTGTGCCGGCTTAGGATTAAAAACAAAACGATATATCGAAAAAATTCCCGATAAGATTCTAGAGCTAGCCAATGAGTTCGACTTTCCAATCATTGAACTTTCACTTGATTACTCCTTAGGTGAGATGTTAAATGAAGCATTAGGTTACATTTTGAAAGAACAAACGTCTGATCTTCACTATGCTTTAACGATCCACCGAGAATTTACTGACATTATTTTATCAGGTGGTGGATTTAACGCCATTGTTGAACGGCTTTCTCAATTGTTAGAGTTACCAGTCGTTTTACTTAATGATCGCCTCGATATTATGACAGCCTCAGCAACTGCTGATAAAGATTCATTTTTTGACGTCTATTGGTATGTTCATGAGCTCATCCACGACAAGGAGTATTTAAGCTATCAACAATTAACATTACCACACGATAAAGATGAACATTTATATGAAAATTTTATTCTTTACCCCATTATCGCTTCGACTCAGCAAAAGGGTTATTTAATTATTTTAGGAGGCTCTCCTCGTCAGCCCTCCCCTTTTATACTAGCTGTTGAACAATCAGCAAATGTGATCTCATTTGAATTTATGAAGCTATATGCCATTGAGCAACAGGAAAGACGAATAAAACATGAGTTTTTTACTGATTTAGTTGATGGAGCAATCACCACAAAAGAAGAATTATTAAATCGCGGTAAAGCCTTTGGTTTAGAACGCTTTCACCAATATGTTTGCATTGCATGTAAAATGGATTCAGATTCAACCATGCAAACAACAGCCTTCCCTTTAAAAGAAGAAAAGAAACTAAGATTAAAACGAGAGCGTACATATGAGCTACTCGAATCGTTACTTCTTAACCACTATTCGGAATGTGTACTATTTACAAAAGGCGACCTATTTACACTGATTGTAGGCTTTGATTTTTATAGTGAAACAATTGAAGCACAATTAATCGATATTCTGAACAACATCCAATCAGACTTACAGCAGATGCTTGATATTACGCTCTCTTTTGGGATAAGTAATAACAATGAAAACTTGTTAGAGATTCCAGGAACCTTTCAAGAAGCAGTTGAAGCCTTACGTTCTGGTTTTCGTGAAAATCAACAATCCTTTATTAAAATGTATCGTACGAAAGAATTAACTGAAATATTGAAAACGATCCCAATTCAAAAACTTAAAGATTATTATTTAACAGCATTAAAAGAGTTGGCCGATCCAGATGATAAAGAAAAGGAAGACTTAGTTCTAACATTAATGACTTTCCTTAGTAACCATTGTCAAATATCTGACACAGCGAAAAGTATGTTTGTCCATCGTAACACCGTCATATATCGAATCAAAAAATGCGAAGAAATTCTCGGTACTAATTTAAAAAATCCCGATGAAACACTTAAATTACGACTTGCTCTATTCGTCAAACCTTTAATAGAACGTTATATTTAAGTCTGATAGGTGATAATCACTAGTAGAAGTCGTTGAACAGTTAAAATAGAAGCAGATGGAAAAGTTATAACAGCTTTTATATCTGCTTTTTATTATCATTTTATTTGCACCGTAATTACACCTGTGCTCGTTTTTATTACTATTCTGTAAATCGATATATCCACTACCTTTAAAATCTGATAAGATATATAAAATTAACGATTTGCATCTATTTACTTCTAATCTCTTAACTTACCTACTATTAAAATCAATTGAGGTGGATATAATGAGTCAACAGTTTCATTTTGTCGATGCGACTAGAGCTGATCTAGAAGCCATTGTCGACATTTATAATTCAACAATTTCCAGTCGTATGGTAACAGCAGATCTAACCCCTGTATCTGTCGAAAGCAAAGTCGTTTGGTTTGAGGAGCATCATCCCAAAACAAGACCGCTGTGGGTCATCAAAGATAATGATAAAATTTGTGGTTGGATTAGCTTTCAGTCCTTTTACGGTCGACCAGCCTATCAAAAAACCGCTGAAATTAGCATTTATTTAGATCCTGACTATCGTGGTCATGGATTAGGAAAACTGGGATTACAATATGCAATTGAAGCGGCTCCTACACTTCAAATTCAAACAATTCTTGGTTTCATTTTCGGCCATAACGAACCAAGTATAAAACTGTTTAAAAAGTTTGGATTTGAACAATGGGCCGATTTACCAAAAGTAGCCGAATTGGATGGAATTGAACGCGACTTGATTATCTTAGGGAAACGACTTAAAGATTAATTATCACTAGCATATGAGTAATACCCATCACAAAACAATAAAAAACTCCAATTTGAACGAAGCTGTTCAAATTGGAGTTTTTTTATTTAACTAGTAATTATTCCTGTTCTATAT